>JAGODN010000179.1 GCA_017998195.1 Desulfobulbus sp.
GGCACCACCATCTACCTGGTCTCGGACGAGCCGTACCGCAACATCGTCTTTGACAACCACGTGGTGCCGCCGCTCATGACCGCCACCACCAACGCCATCATCGCCTCGTCCTATTCCAAGGAGCTGAGTTTGCCCGGCGAGCGCATCGGCTACCTGGCGGTGCACCCGCAGATGGCGGACAAGGGACAGGTGGTGGGCGCGATGACGCTCGCCACCCGCATCCTCGGCTTTGTCAACGCGCCCGCGCTCATGCAGCGGGCCGTGGCCCGGCTGCAGGACGTGAGCGCGGACAGCTCCATCTACGCCCGCCGGCTCGAGGCCTTCTGCACCGTGCTCGACGGCGCCGGCATCAGCTACGTGCGGCCCAAGGGCGCCTTCTACCTGTTCCCGCAGGCGCCCATCGACGACGATGTCGAGTTCTGCCGCCTGCTGGCCGAGCAGAAGATCCTGGCCGTGCCCGGCCGCGGCTTCGGCATGCCCGGCTACATCCGCCTGGCTTTCTGCGTGGACGAGCGGGTGATCGCCGGCTCGGCCGAGGGCTTCAAACGGGCCATGGCTGCGGCCCGCAAGTAGCCGCTCAGTTCGCAGCGCCACAAAAAAAGGCCGTCTCCCGCGCGGGGGACGGCCTTTTTGTGTGCCTGCGGACCTTCGCTCAGATGCGGTCCGCCCGGCGGATGACGTCACAGAGTTCGTGGGCCATGGCTGCGATCTCGGCCTCGTCCTCGCCCTCGGTCATCACCCGGATCACCGGTTCGGTGCCCGAGGGCCGCACGAGGATGCGGCCGCGGCTGCCCAGTCGCTGCTCGCAGGCGCGCAGGGCCTCGGGGAAGCCGGGGATCTGCTCCGGGGCGATGCGCACGGCCATGCGCACGTTCTCGAGGATCTGCGGGAAGGTGGTCATGATCGCGGCCAGTTCGGACAGCGGCTTGCGCTTGCGGATCATGATCGCCAGCAGCTGCAGGGCGGCCAGGGTGCCGTCGCCGGTGGTGTTGTAGTCGAGGAACACCAGGTGGCCGCTCTGCTCGCCGCCGAAGTTGTAGCCGCGGGCGCGCATGGCCTCGACCACGTAGCGGTCGCCCACCTGGGTGCGCACCATCTGCCCGCCCATGGCGACCATGGCCTGTTCCAGCCCCATGTTGCTCATCACCGTGGCCACCAGGGTCTTCTTCTTGAGCTTGCGGCGGTGCAGCAGCTCGCTCGCGCAGATGGCCATGATGTGGTCGCCGTCGACGATCCGGCCGTGCTCGTCGCAGACGATCAGCCGGTCGCCGTCGCCGTCCAGGGCGAGGCCGATGTCCGCGCCCAGCTGCTGCACGCGGGCCGCCATCACCTCCGGGTGCAGCGCCCCGCAGCCGGCGTTGATGTTGGTGCCGTCCGGCTCGCAGCCGATGCAGGTGACCCGCGCGCCCAACTCGGCGAACACGTGCGGCGCGACCTTGTAGGTGGCGCCGTGGGCGCAGTCGAGGACGATGTGGAAGTCGTCGAGCACGTAGTCCTTGGGAAAGGTGTTCTTCAGGGCGACGATGTAGCGGCCGGCCGCGTCGTCGATGCGCGAGGCCCGGCCCACCTCCTCGGCCACGGGCCTGAGCGCGGCCATCTTTTGCGAGAAGATGAGATCCTCGATGTCCGCCTCCACCTCGTCGGGCAGCTTGAAGCCGTCGGCCGAGAAGATCTTGATGCCGTTGTCCTGGAAGGGGTTGTGCGAGGCGGAGATGACCACGCCGGCGTCGGCGCGCATGGAGGTGGTGATGAAGGCGATGCCCGGGGTGGGCAGCGGCCCCACCAGCTGGACGTTGACGCCCATGGAGCAGATGCCCGCGGCCAGCGCGTTCTCGAGCATGTAGCCGGACAGGCGGGTGTCCTTGCCGATGACGATGGTGTTGCCGCGCACGCGGTTCTTGACGATGAAGGCGATGGCCCGGCCGAGCTGCATGGCGATCTCGGTGGTCATGGGGTAGACGTTGGCCACGCCGCGGACACCATCGGTGCCGAAGAGCTGTTTCATAATTTCTGATCGCTGGTTGGGGTGAACGGTTGGGTTGCGGGGCAGGCGGCGGGATCGCGCTTCAGCGGACGATGCGCACCTTCTGCGGGGTGAAACTGCGGATGACGATGGGGGCGTGGCCGGGCAGGCTGATGCCGTTGACCATGACCACCAGCTCGCCGGTTTCCAGGTCGAGTTCGCCGCTCAGGACCGCCCGGAAGAGCATGGCCGGCTCGGGCGTCTCCTGGGCGACCAGCTCCGGGATGTCCGCTTCCACGGTCACGGTGGGCGGGACGATGCGCATGCCCTCCTGGCCGTAGCCGCGGGCGTTGATGGGAATGCCCGGCACGGTTCGGCGGACCATGGCCTCGCGGATGACCACGTTGGCCTGGACCACGGTCTCGCCGATGAGCTTGACCAGGGCGTCGCTCAGGTTGAGGTGCACCTGGAACTGGCTCGACTGGTGCAGCCCGTCGAGGTTGATCTGGTGGGTCTTGAGGGCGGTTTCCCGGGCCAGGTAGGCCTGCGGTCCGGTGACCGCGATCTTGGCCGGGTTGAGCACCACCTCCTCGAACAGGTAGCCGGCCGCGGGCTTGCCGCGGGTGACCGCGGTGATGGGGAACTCCTTTTCCACCAGCCGGTCGACCAGCAGGGTGATGTTGGCCGGCTGCAGCCGCTGCACGGCGATGCCCTGGGGAAAGCGGATGGAGTGGCTGTCGTTCTGGATGACCATGGACCCGGGCTCGGCCTTGCTCAGGTCCACCGGCCGGCTGATGTGCTGCTGGCGCACCTCCTGGATGAGCCGGCGCGGGCCGCGCACGGTCACGTCGATGTCCTTCTTGTACTGGTTGGCGATGACCAGCTCGGCCGGCAGGTTGTGCAGCTCGATGGGCACGGTCACGGCCATCTCCACCTGATCCTCGCCGACCACGAAGTACCAGAGGCTGGCGCCGATGACCAGCGACAGCAGCTTGAGCAGCCAGTGCCGGGTGAGGCGGGAAAAATCAGGCTTTGCGCGCATGGTCGGGCCGCAGGGTGTTGAGCAGGGTTCGCCAGCGCGGGGTCTGCGGCCGCGGCAGGCAGATGGCGGTGAGCGCGGCGCGCAGGCCCTCTTCGTCGTGGAAGGGGGTGATGGTGCCCTGGCGGACCACCGAGATCTCCTGGGTCTCCTCGGAAACCACGATGATGAGCGCGTCGGTCTCCTCGGAAAGGCCGAGCGCGGCGCGGTGGCGGGTGCCGTAGCGCTTTTCGATGCGGGTGTTCTGTGAGAGCGGCAGCAGGCAGCCGGAGGAGTGGATGCGGCCCTGGTGGATGATCACGCCGCCGTCGTGCATGGGCGAGGTGGGCTGGAAGATGGCCACCAGCAGTTCGGCGCGCAGGCGGGCGTCGAGCCGGTGGCCGGTGTCGATGTAGTCGCGCAGGCCGGTGCCGCGCTCGAGCACGATGAGCGCGCCGATGCGCCGCCGGGCCATGAAGGTGGCGGCGCGGATGATCTCGTCCAGGTCGGCGGCGGCCACGTCGTCCGCCTTGTGGAAGGGGGTGCGGCCCATCTGGGTGAGGGCGCGGCGGATGTCGGCCTGGAAGAGGATGACGATCACCAGCAGGATGGAGCTGAGGAAGGTCTTGAACAGCCAGTGCAGGGTCTGCAGTTCCAGCTTGCCCGAGAGAAAATAGATGATAATAATGACCGCGATTCCGGCCACCATCTGCACGGCGCGGGTGCCGCGCAACAGCAGCATGATCCGGTAGATGATGTAGGAGACCAGCAGGATGTCGATGAAGTCCTGCGGGCGCATGGAGCTGATGGCGTCGAGCATGCGGGTCGCGGCGGGCTGGGGGTGATCGGGAGCCTGAAAATATGTAGCATGGCCGCCCCGGCTTGCACAGGAAAATAATGGCAAAGGCGGCCGCTCGCGGCCGGGAGGGCAGGATGGCACTCGCTGAGCTGGTGGCGCGGACGCGCACAGTACGACGTTTCCGGGAGGAGGCCCCGCTCGCGCCGGCCCTGCTCGAACAGCTGGTGGACCTGGCCCGGCTGGGCGGCTCGGCCCGCAACGCCCAGTCCCTGTGCTACCTGGTCGTCACCGAGCCCGCCCTGCGCGCGGCCCTGTTCCCGCTGCTCGCCTGGGCCGGGTATCTGCCCGACTGGCCCGGCCCGGCCGCGGGCGAGCGGCCGGCGGCCTACGTCGTCTGCGTGCTCGACCGCGAACGCCAGCGCGGCCCGGAGAGCGAGGCCCATTTCGATCTCGGCATCGGCACCCAGAACCTGCTGCTGGGCGCGGCCGAGCGCGGCGTCATGGGCTGCCGCATCGGCGCCTTCCCTGCGGCAAAGGTGCGCACGCTGCTGCAATTGGACGAGCGCTACCAGCCGCTCCTGGTGGTGGCCCTGGGCGAGCCAGCTGAGACCGTGGTCCTGGAAACAGTCGGGCCGGAGGGCGACATCCGCTACTGGCACGACACGGACGGTGTCCACCACGTGCCCAAGCGGCCGCTTGGTGACATCCTCCTTGCGCCGCCAGCCCGGCCATGACGCCCGCCGACCTGCTCACCCTGCTCGGGCTGTTGTCCGTGGTCACCTTTGTCGGCAGCCTCGTCGCCGTGCCCTGGCTGATCGGTCGCATGCGCGCCGACTACTTCCTCACCCACTGGCAGGTGGTCCAGGCCCGCCACCGCCGCCACCCGGCCCTGGCCCTGACTGTGTTTCTGGCCCGCAACGGGCTCGGCCTGCTGCTCGTCGCGGCCGGCCTGGCCATGCTCTTTCTGCCCGGCCAGGGACTGCTCACGGTGCTCATCGGCGTCAGCGTCATGGACTTTCCCGGCAAGCGGGGCCTGCTCCAGCGCCTGGTGCGCGGACCCAAGGTGCAGGGCGCCCTCAACTGGATCCGCCGCAAGCGGGGCAAGGAGCCGTTTGTTTTTAGGCTGTAGGTGTTTAGCTGTTTAGCTGTTTAGGGGTGCCGGGTGCCACGGGAGGTGCTCGTGGATCCATTTTCCTTTTTGGGTTGGGCGGCGGCCTGCAGGGACGAAAGATTTTTCGCCCCTGCGCACGACCGGGGGGGCAGCCAGGGGACTGGTGGTGCTTCTGGCCTGGGCTTTTCTGAGTGTTCCCATGGTCCATTGCGAGAAGGATCACATTGTGGACCGTTGCCGTTCTTTTCCCGGGCAGAAGTTGTCGGGGAGTCGGGTGGGCCAGTACAGCATCCGCATCAACGACCAGTACCGGCTGTGTTTCGTCTGGGACGACGGCAATGCTCATGACGTGCACATCGTCGACTACCATTAAGGCGACCTGACATGACTATCGACAAACTCGCCCCGGTACACCCCGGAGAGGTGCTGTTCGAGGAGTTCCTCAAACCGTTCGGTTTGAGCCAGAACCGGCTCGCCCTGAACATCGGTGTGCCGCCACGGCGCATCAACGAGATTGTCCTCGGCAAGCGTCGTGTGACCGCGGAGACGGCCCTGCGCTTGGCCCGTTTCTTTGATACGACCCCCCAATTTTGGTTGGGTTTGCAGGCAGACTACGATCTGGATGTGGCGGCCGATGAACTCGGCGAGCGCCTGGACCGCGAGGTTCGCGGGCATGCGGGGGCTTTGTCGAGTAGCTGAACTGCTGAGACTGTTCGTTGTTGAGGGGTGCCGGGTGCCAAGGGAGGTGCTCTGGCGCCCTTTTCTTTTTTGGGGCGGTGGCCTGCAGGGGCGAAAAATTTTTCGCCCCTGCGCACGACCGGCGGTGGTCGTCCATTGTTCTGGTGGCACGGGCCTGGAG
>JAGODN010000180.1 GCA_017998195.1 Desulfobulbus sp.
GGTTGCCGATGGGGTAGACCCGGGCCCCCTGCCGGGGGCCGGCCTGCTCCGGGGCCGGGTGCAGGGGGGTGGCGCCGGCGCTGTACACGGTCACCAGGGCCAGGTCGCGGCCGGGGCTGGTCTGGATGGACTGGGCGCTGAACTCGCTGCCGTCGGCCAGGAAGACGCGGATGTCGGTGTTGGCGGCGGGCTGTTCCATGCGCGCCAGGCGGGCCTCGGCCTCGGCCTGGGCGGGCAGGATCCGGGCCAGTTCCCGCTCGCGTTCCTCGAGGACGATGACCAGTTGGCGGCGGGAGGGGCTGTCCGGCAACCGTCGCAACTGGCCGCGGGCCTCGTCCAGCTTGCGCCGCTCGAGGTCGAGCAACTCCCGGCCGGTGGCGACCTTGCGGCGCAGTTCCTCCAGTTGGGCGCGGTCCGGCTCGATCACGTGCTTGTTGGTGACGATGGTGGTGTCGGTGAGAAAAAAGCCGGATCCCTTGCCCCAGGGGGTCTCGATGGCCACGGTGCCGTTCTTGGCCCGTTCGATGGGACCGGCGGCGACCGCGGCGTTCTCTGCACTTGCCGGCGGGGCGGACCGGGAGGGTTGCGGGGCGGGCGGCGGTGAGGGACGGGCAACCTGTTCCGTTGCCGGCACGGAGGCCCTGCCTGCCTGTCCCGGCGACCGGCCCGAGGTGAGCCACCAGGTCGTCCCGGCCGTGCCCGCCACGAGCAGGAAGGCCGCCAGCAGCAGGACCGCCACCCGGCTCTGGCGCGGCACAGCCGTACGGGGCTCGGCGGCCGTCTCCCGGCGCCGACGTTCCCTGCTCAACTCGTACCTGCGAAACAACAGGCCGCAGGCCTCGCACTCCACCTGCTGTTCCTGCGCATGGCCGCACTTCGGACATCGGATCATGGCCGCACCTTTTCGGATGACATCGAAAGACCGGCGGGCCGCCATCACCCGCCGAACCGTGTGGGTGTGAACACCCTGTGCGGCCAAGTATAGCAGGGGCCGGCCGCGGACACCAAGCAGGTTTGCCGCACCACCGGCAAAACCCGCCAGGCCGCGCCGGCCGGGGCGGAGCGCAGCGGTCGTTCGCTCAGGCGATGGGCGGGGTTTCCCGGCGGCCCTCGATGGCGAGGAAGTTGAGGGTGGTGTGCACGGTGAACAGCGGGAACGACAGGGCCATGAGGAAGATGTTGAGGATCGGCACCATGCTCAGCAGGGCCGGCAGCAGGCCGATCCGGAAGGCCGGGGCGCGGTGGCTCCGCAGCCAGCGCAGCTTGTCGCCCAGGCTCCAGCGGTAGCGGGAGGAGGGATAGTCGACGAACATCAGCGCCGAATAGTAGACGTAGAGCACGAAGACCGCCGCCTGGCCGATCACCGGCAGGAAATTGAGCGGCAGGGCCACGGCCGTGACCAGGAGGCCGAAGGCGCCGATCTTCACCCCCTCGAGCAGGTCGATGAGCGAGCCGGCCAGGGTCATCCGGGCCTCGCCCTCGCCGGCCCGGGCCGCGAAGCGGTTGCCGGCCCAGGTGCTGAGAAACACGTAGCCGGGCGTGGTCAGGGTGAAGGCAAGGAGGAAGGCGAGGTAAAAGGCGACCACCCGGGAAAGGACGACAAACACCCATTTCAGCGCGGTCCAGCCCCAGAGCAGCGGCCAGTGCCAGAACCGCTCGACCGCGGGCGGGGCGGTGAAGAACGGGCCGGTCAGCTGGTCGACCCAGCCCACCGAAAACTGGAAGCCGAGCCAGGTGAGGGTCCCGGTGAGGACCACGAGCACGAGACTCCAGCCGAGCAGGCGGGGCTGGCGCAGGAGGAAGAACAGCGAGGTGGTGAGCGGCACCCAGGGGGCGGGGTTCGTCCCGGGGCGAAATCGCGGATCAGCGGTGTTCATGAGGGATGGCAGAGCGGTCGGGGCGCGGGGAAAGGTTGGTTCGGGCCGTGGCCCCGGGGATCGGGCCGCCCGGCCGGGCGGCGGCATTGGTCACAGCGGCCGGCCGCCCTGAACAGGAAGGTTCCGGGCGGCCGGTGTTCGGGTTGTCTCGCCTGCCCGCCGGGCAGGCCGTGGAGATTATCACCCCTGGTAGGCGCAGCTGACCAGGTCGGCCAGTTCGTAATCGATCCGGCCCGCCCGCAGCACGGCGAACACGTCCTCCACCTGGGCGAGGGAGTCCACCTCGACGCTGTTGCCGCGCTCACCCCCGGCGATCCGGCAGCCGCCGGCGCGCAGGGCCGCCACGGCCTCGGCAAGGCGCGGCACCACCAAACCCAGGCGGGAAAAGTCATTCATGTAGAACAGCGGCCAGTCAAGATGACCGGCCACCGGCTTGCCTTTTTCCATGATCGGCAGATTTCCCATAATCTCCTCCGGGTGTTGCCTAGGGGGCCGGTCGCGGCCCGTTCACTGGCCCCGGCGACGGCGGACCGTGACCGTCTCGCCGCCGATGCCCCAGTTGTCGGTGGGCACTTCTTCAATCACCACCACGGTGGTCGCCGGGTTCTTGCCGAGCACCTCCTGGAGCAGCCGGGTGACACCCTCGATGAGCGCCGCCTTGTGGTCCGCGGTGACCCCCTCGTCGGTTATTCTGATGTGAACATAGGGCATGCTTCCCTCCTTGGCAATGGCGATCGACCGGCGGCGCACGGCCCTGCCGGCCGCGGCCGCAGCGTTTGCGCGGGCAACTTTCCCGTGGCGGTTTGGCCGTGATGGAGTATACTACCGTCCTTGTTCATGAACAGCAACTCCCGCCCTGCCGTCCGGCGGCGGGATCAGGCAGGATCCGGTCAGGCCCCGTTATGTACACAGACATCCTCATCAATGCCACCTTCTACGAGAACCGGATCGCCCTGGTGGAAAACGGCAACCTGCGCGAATTCCACCTGGACCGGCTCTCCGAACGCGGGCTGATCGGCAACATCTACCTGGGCCGGGTGGTGCGGGTGCTGCCGGGCATCGACGCGGCCTTTGTCGACATCGGCCTGGAGCGCACCGGCTTCCTCTACGTGGAGGAGGCCCAGCACCTCTACTCGGAAAGCTACCAGCGGCTGCCGCCCGGCCACAAGCTGCACCAGGACCCGCCCCGCCACCTGTCCACGCCGCCGATGATCAACGAACTCGTCCGCGAGGGCCAGGACATCCTCGTGCAGATCGCCAAGGAACCCATCGGCTCCAAGGGCGCCCGCCTGACCTGCAACATCACCCTGCCCTGCCGCAACCTGGTGTTCATGCCGCTCACCGATCACATCGGCATCTCCCGCAAGATCGAGGACGAGGCCACCCGCCAGCTCCTGCGCGAGAAGATCGAGGGACTGCGGCCGCCGGGCGCCGGCTTCATCATGCGCACCGTGGCCGAGAACATCGGCGACGAGGAACTCGAGGCGGACATGGAGTTCCTGCTCCTGCTCTGGGACGAGATCCTCGGCAAGGCCAGGAAGGCCACCGTGCCCAGCCTGATCTACAAGGACCTGGATATCATCCTGCGGGCGATGCGCGATTTTTTCACCGAGGAGACCAACGAGCTCGTTACCGACAGTCGCGAGGTCTACGAGCAGCTGCTCAGCTACGCCAAGAACTTCGCCCCGCACCTGCAGGACCGGATCACCTTCTACGACTCCGACCTGCCCCTGTTCGAGTACTACGGCATCGAGGCGGACATCAGCAGCGCGCTCGACAAGAAGGTGTGGCTGCGCTCCGGCGGCTACATCGTCATCGAGCCCACCGAGGCACTCACCGTCATCGACGTCAACAGCGGCCGCTACGTCGGCGCCAACGACCTGGCCGAGACCATCTTCAAGACCAACATGGAGGCGGTGCGCGAGATCGCCCGCCAGCTGCGGCTACGCAACCTGGGCGGCATCATCATCATCGACTTCATCGACATGGAGAGCGAGGCCCACCGCGAGGAGCTGTACACCGCCTTCCAGGAGGCCATGCGCGACGACAAGAGCAAGGTCAACATCCTCAAGCTGTCCGAGTTCGGCCTGGTGCAGATGACCCGCAAGCGGCTCTCCGAGAGCCTCACCCAGATGCTCTGCGAGCCCTGCGTGTACTGCGGCGGCGAGGGCTTCGTCAAGAGCCGGCGCACCATCTGCCACGAGATCTTCCGCAAGATCGGCCGCGACGCGCGCAAGATCGGCGGCTCGCACGTGACCATCAAGGTCCACCCGCACATCGCCGACCTGCTGCTCAACGAGGAGTCGTACAACGTCGAGCAGCTCGAACAGCGCACCGGCAGACGCTTCACCATCATCCCGGTTCCGGACCTGCCCATCAAGCGCTACGATGTCATCTGGAACGAGTAGACAGCCGTCCCCCCGATTTCCCCACAACCGGATCGACCCATGACCGACATTCGTCTAGGCGGCGCCTCCCGGAGGCGCGGCGGATTTTTCAAAACCCTGCTCCTGGCCCTGCTGGCCACCGCGGTGGTCGCCCTGGGGGCGGCCGCCTGGCTGCTGTTCGAGTTCGAGCGGCCGACCGTGGCGCTCGACCGGGAACTGCGTTTTCTCGGCGGCCGGGTCGAGCTGCCGCTGCACGCCGCGGACAAAAAAAGCGGCCTCCGCGCTCTCGAGATCACCCTGGTCCAGGGCGAACGGTCGGTCACCCTGCTCGACCGCACCTTCCCCCGCCAGTCCTGGTTCGGCGCCGCCGGTCCGGCCACGGTGAGTGAAAAGGTGGCGATCGACGCCCAGAAGGCCGGTATCAAGGAGGGTTCGGCCGAACTGGTGGTGCGCGTGCGCGACTTTTCCCTGAACGGCCTGTTCCGCGGTAACCGCACGGAGTTGCGGATGCCGGTGACCATGGACACCAAACCGCCCACCCTGGCATTGGCGCATGCGCAGCGCTCCATCCGTCCCGGCGGCAGCGGCCTGGTGGTCTACACCGTCTCCGAGCCGCCCGCCCGCCACGGCCTGCAGGTGGGCGAGCGCTTCTTCCCCGGCTTCCCGGGAACGAAGGCGAACACCTTTGTCGCCTACTTCGCCCTGCCCTGGGACACCCGGGAACTGGGCTCCACCCGGGTGGTGGCCGCCGACGAGGCGGGCAACGAGGCTGCCCTGCCCTTTGCCGCCAGCCTGCGCAAGGTTCCGGAAAAACGCGATGCCATCACCATCAGCGACGGTTTCCTGGCGCAGAAGCTGCCCGAGTTCCAGGCCCATTACCCGGAGATGCAGGGCAGCCCGGTGGAACAGTACCTGTACGTCAACAACCAGGTGCGGGTGCAGAACGCCGAGGTGATCGCCCGGGTCTGCGCCGACACGGACCCGCAGCAGCTCTGGGCGGACCGCTTCCTGCGCATGCCCGGCGCCGGCCGCGCCCAGTTCGCCGACCAGCGCACCTACCTCTACAACGGCCAGGCCATCGACACCCAGACCCACCTCGGGGTGGACATCGCCTCCACCGCCCAGGCCCCCATCCGCGCGGCCAACCGCGGCCGGGTAGTGTTCGCCGACTATCTCGGCATCTACGGCAACATGATCATCCTCGACCACGGCCAGGGCATCGCCAGCCTCTATTCCCACCTGAGCACCATCGAGACCACGGGGGGCACCCTGGTCGAAAAGGACCAGCCGATCGGGCGATCAGGGGCCAGCGGCATGGCCGGCGGCGACCATCTGCATTTCTCCATGCTGGTGCACGGCCTGTTCGTCACCCCGGTCGAATGGTGGGACCAGCACTGGATCGACGTCACCATCAAGAACGCGCTCCATGGGCAATAACCCCCCTGTCATACCGGCACCGCGACGGCCGGCGGG
>JAGODN010000181.1 GCA_017998195.1 Desulfobulbus sp.
AGGCGCGGCTGAACTCGTTGAGGTAGGTGCCGTTCAGGCTCTCGACGTCATGGATGTAGCAGTCCATGCCGGTGTAGAACCACTGGTCTTTGGGCACGCCGACGAGCAGTTCCGGGTCGAGCAGAATCTGGTCGAACAAGGTGTAGTCGGAGTTGATGCCGAGCTTCTTCTCCGGCCCGGTGAGCACGGTGGTGCGCGAGATCTCTGCGCCGGTGCCGGCCAGGGTGGGCACGGCCGCGTGGTACACGGCCGGGTTTTTGATCAGGTCCCAGCCCTGGTAGTCGGCAGCCGACCCGGGGTTGGTGAGCAGGAGCGAGATGGCCTTGGCGATGTCCATGGCGCCGCCGCCGCCCAGGCCGATGATGCCGTCCGGCAGGACCGGGCACTCCGTGCGGATGCGGGCGACCAACTGGTCGATGTAGCCGGTCTTGGGCTCGTCGACGAGGCTCACCGGCAACAGCAGGTCGCCCTTTTCCAGCGGCAGCCGGCGTTCCAGCTCCCGGCCGAGGTGGACGTCGTCGAGCACGAAGACCATGGGGGCGCCGGGCGTGACCCGCCGGGCTTTGAGGATGTCGCCGAGCTGGTTGAAGGAGCCGCGGCCGAAGATGATGTTGGGTACTATTTTGAAATTTCTGTACATCGGAGAGTATCCTTAAAGTGGACGTTGCTGCGCGCGTCGGAAGCGGTGCTCCGCGCTGCCGCAGGGGAAACCGCCCTCCGTCCGCAGGCCCGGCAAGGGGTGCCGGCAGGCGTGCGGGAGAGCGGTGAAATGGTTCAATTCCAGTGAGTTAATGAAAGGCGCTTATACCACCGGCAGGCGCAAAACTCAACAGCGAACTGTCCCGGGGCGTGCCGCCGACCGGGTGAACGGCTGCCGGGCCGAGGAGGCTTGATGAATGAAATAGAGCAGTTGACCCGGGATCTGTACGCCGACATCCCGCACGGGACCCTCTACCACTACACCACCTTCACCGGCCTGTTGGGCATCGTCCGCAGCCGGTCGCTGTGGGCCAGCGATGTACGCTACATGAACGACTCGGCCGAGCTGCGCCACACCGCCGACCTGATCCACACCGAGGTGCGCGCGCGCATCGACGGGGGGCACCCGCACCCGCAGCTGCTCAGCCAGTTCGCCGACTGGATCGCCCACCGCATCACCAGCGGCCACATGCTGTTTGGCGCCTCGTTCCGCTCGCACGGCAACCTGCTCAGCCAGTGGCGCGGCTACAGCCTGCCCGGCAAGGGCGTCAGCCTCGGCTTCTGCCCGGAGTACATCCTCGCCTGCGCCGCGCAGCAGCGGTTCATGGTGGGCAAGTGCATCTACGAGCCGGGCCGGCAGCACGCGCTCATCCGCCAGGTGGTCGACGCGGTGGTCGCCCATGCCGCGCGCCTGACCGGGGACCGCGGACTGACGGCCCAGGAGCGCGCGGCCCTCTACCACACCGCCTTCGAGGAGGTGGAGACCGACCTGCTGCGCATCGCCGCCATCCTCAAGCATCCTTCGTTCCGCGAGGAAAAGGAATGGCGCATCGTCTCGCCGGTGATCGCCAACGAGGCCGGTGCGCCCATTCTCTTCCGCGAGGGGCACGCCATGCTCGTGCCCTATATCGAATTCAACTTAAGCCTCGACGGTCGGCCGCCGGTGCTCGACCACCTGTACCTCGGGCCCACTGCCAACATCAACATCTCCATGAATTCACTCAAGATGTTTCTGGCGCAGCACGGTATTGCGGTCACCCGGGGGATCGACTACTGCCAGATTCCCTTCCGCCAGCGGTGAGCGGGCGCTGTCGCGCCGGTGTGGTTCAGGCGAATCTTTCCCGGGCGATCCAGGCGCGCGTGCCCAGCGAGGTGCAGGACAGGCTCGCCACCTCGGCGGCCCGCTCCAGGCTGAGGTGGAAGTCCTGTTCGAGGATGTAGTGGCAGAAGGCGCCGTGCAGGATGTCGCCGGCGCCGAGGGTGTCCACCGCCTGTACCGGCATGACCGGCACCTCCGCGCTGGCGCCGTTTTCATGGGCGAGGATCGGGTTGCCGTCCCGGGTGATGGCGATGCGGGTGAGGCCGCGGCCGCGCAGGTAGTCGATCACCTGGTTCTTGTCCGAGCAGCCGGGCGGGTAGAAGTCGTCCGAGCAGATGGCGTAGTCGACCAGCGGCAGCAGTTCGTCCAACCCTTCCTTCCAGCTGCCGCCGTCCAGCACCACCGGGATCTCCAGCGGCCGGGCCCAGCCGGCCAGCTGCACCGCCTGGGGCAGGAAATAGCCGTCCAGCATGAGGATGTCGGTGTCCTCGAGCAGGCTCTCGTTGACCGCGTCACTGCGCAGTTTGCGCAGGTCGGTGTTGGAGTAGACCACGCTGCGCTCGCCGGTGGACAAATCCACCAGGATGGAGGCGAGGATCGGCGGTCGCCGGGGCTGGTCGGTGGCGTCGATGAGGTGCACCTGCTGGTCGGCGAGGTCCATCTTGGGCACGTGCGCCAGCGGATGGCGGCCCAGGCCGCTGACCAGGGTGGCCTGGTTGCCGAAGGCGGCGAAGGCCACGGCCGCGTTGGTGGCCGGGCCGCCGGCGAACGACATCTGCCGTTCGGCCTTGAGTTTCTGGTTGTTGTGCGGGTGATGGGGCAGGTAGTAGACGATGTCGGCCGTGCTCAGGCCGAGGAAGAGTCCTTTGTGCATGGTTGAACCCGGTGGGAGGAAGGTGGACGGCTCATTTTCCGCGTTCGCCAGCATAGCAGGAACACAGAGAAAAACAACCGGCGCGGGGAAATTTTTGGCCCGGGCCTGCCGTGCCGCCTGCACTCCGGACCTCTTCCTGTTCGACCGCGGCCAGCGCTCATTCGGGGGTTGGCGGGTGTCCACTCACCGGGGCAGGGTCCGTGGACACGGCGCAGGCCGCGATGGCCTCATCCCTGGCCGGCTGCCGGACCGGGTCGGAGAGCCGGGCCTTGATCGCCTCCAGTTCGTCCAGGTTGGCGAAGAACAGGTCCACGATCCGCGGGTCGAACATGCCGCCCCGCTCCTGGCGGATGAAGTCGAGCACCTTGTCCCGCGGCCAGGCCGGCTTGTACACCCGGCCCAGGCTGAGGGCGTCGTACACGTCCGCCAGCGTGCTGATGCGGGCCAGCAGGCTGATGGCCTCGCCCTGCAGGCCGCAGGGATAGCCGCTGCCGTCCCACCGTTCGTGGTGCTGCAGGGCAATGGTGCGGGCGCTGGCCATGAGCTTGCGGTCCGAGGTGTGGAGGATGCGCTCGCCGATCACCGTGTGCCGCTTGATGACCTCGAATTCCTCCGGGGAGAGGCGGCCGGGCTTGTGCAGGATGGCATCGGGGATGCCGATCTTGCCCACGTCGTGCATGGGTGAGGCGGCCTCGAGCAGCAGAATCTCCTCTTCGGCCAGGCCGTACTTGCGGCCGAGCAGGGCGGAGTAGGCGGCCACCCGGCGCACGTGGTTGGCGGTGTCCTGCGAGCGCGACTCGATCACCTCGCCCAGGGTGGAGAGCAACTCCAGCTGGGTCTCGATCACCTCGCGGTTGAGTTGCAGGATCTCGCGATTGCCCGTGTTGATCCGCCGCTGCTTGACCGCGTTCAGCACGAGCAGGACGATGATCACCGTGAGGATGGCCACCGCGCCCAGGCCGGTGAGAATGGCCGAGCGGTGTTGCTCGAAGTAGGACTGCGGCCGGTGCAGCAGGACCGCGTCCGCAGGCAGGGAGGAGCGCGCGATGCCAAACCGTTCGAGCGCCGGATAGTTGTACACCTGCCGGGTGACGCCCTGCAGGCCATCGTCAATCGCCGGCGGCTGGTTGCCGCCAAGGCGGTCCAGGAGGGTCTGCGCCGCCTTGCGGCCGTGGCCGAAACCGCTGGTGACGCAGCCGCCCACCGCCGCCGAATCCAGTTGGAAATCCCAGGCCACGTACACCGGCACCGGCGCGCTGCCGCTGATCAGCCGGGGGATCTCCTCCGCCGTGAACACCTGGCCGGCGGCGTCCTGGAAGTAGACGAGCAGGTAGAGCAGCTCGCCCCGGGTGCGCTCGCGAGCGAAGCGCACCAGTTGGTCCCGGGTCTGCACCGGCAGCACCTCGATGGCCACCTGCCCGGCCAGGGGGCGCACCTGTTCGAGGAAATGCTGGCGGATGGACTGGCCGCTCAGGGTGTCGTCGACCAGCGCGAAAATTTTTCGCGTACCGGGATTCTGGCGCAGGGCCGCGGTGAGCGTGGCCGCGTGCGCCAGGTTTTCGATGATGCTGTACAGGTCGTCGACACCGGCCGGGATGGAGGCGCGATCGTTGATGCCGCAGGCGACCACCGGGGTGCGGGGAAACAGCTCGGCCCGGTGGCGGGTGACCAGGTCGAGGGCGTGGTTGTCGGTGACGATGATGCCGTCGAACCGGGTGCCCTGGTATTTTTCCCGGAACAGCTCGAGCAGCCGCGCCCGGTAGGCGGGCGAGTCGTGGTGCTTGGCGTCCAGGTACTCGACCCGGTAGCGGGCCCTGACCTCGGGCGTGTCCAGCACCGAGACGATGCCGGCGTGCAGGTCGCGGGTCCAGGAGAAATCCGGGGCGTAGGAGTGGAGGATGAGCACGCGCGGTCCCTCGACCGCCGGTGCGGCGGCCGCAAGCCGGGGCGAGACCGCGCCGAGCACGGCGAGCACAAGCAGGACAAGGGTGCGCAACAGGGCAGCGGCGGGATCCATGGAGCCTGCTTAGCATGCCGCCCTTTGGTGCGGCAAGATGGAAAGACGGCGGGCCGCGGTGGCGGGTCCGGACGGCCAGTGTACCCTGGCTTGACGGGGTTCGTTATTTCTTTCCCGTGTCGGTCTGGTAGGCGGTGGTGGCCACGGTGCGGCATTGCTGCTCGACCTGGAAGGCGATGGCGCGAATCCGTTCGGCTGGCAGCACCTGCGCGCCTTTGGCGAGAAAGTTCGGACTCTTGCCGTTGTAGGCGCGCGGGCCCCCGGGGCCGGTGCGTTTGATGTACCAGCCGGGCACGGCCAATACCGGCTCCACCGGGGTTTCGTTGCCGGTCGTCTGACAGAGCCAGGTGCGCAGCCACTTGGCCTGATCCACGGCCTGGGTGATGGGTCTGGTTTCGGTCCACCCCGGGAAGGCGAGTTGCCGGCCGTCGTACCGCACCTCCCAGTTCCGGTTTTCCACGGTGCTGCTCTTGGCCCTGCCCTTGGTTTCGATGGCGAACACGCCCGTCGGGCCGATGGCGATGTGGTCGATGTTGAAGCCGTCGGCGGGAAAATCGTGAAAGACCCGGAATCCCTCCGCGAGCAGGGTGTGCAGTCCCTGGCCGACCATCAGCTCGCAGTCATAGCCGAGCCGGTAGTGGGTGCGGGTTCTCATGAGCCTGAATATTTTCAGACTGAAGAACACCGAGAGGCCCAGCGCAACCCCGAGGTACAGGATCAGCAGGAAGGGTGAGGGTGGAGTCGAAGTCAGATACTGGCTGACAACAATGGCGTACATGGCCAGGGGACCCATGAACATAAAGGTAAGGTAATCGGATATCCTGTCATTGATCTCTTCTATCCTTTCCTTGAGCGATTGCCCGGGACTCCTGAGCAGTTCGAAATTGAGCGGGTTCTTTTTTCCCCTGGTCTGATGGCTGCGAATCAAAATGATGATGCCAGCAGGAACCAAGGCGCACAGGCCGATAAGGGCAAGGGG
>JAGODN010000182.1 GCA_017998195.1 Desulfobulbus sp.
CGGGGCCGTCGGGCGGCCATCCTCAGCATCATCGCCTTCCTGTCCGTGCTGTTCACCCTCTGGGGCGTTTCCTTTCTGCTGGAAGGGGTGCATTCCTATGCCGCATGACACCATAGTGCTGCTGGGAGTCAACCATAAGACGACCCCGCTGGAAATCCGTGAAAAGCTCGCCCTTTCGAGCGGCTACGAAGAACCCTTGCGTGCTCTGGGGCAGCTGGAGGCGGTGGGCGAGTACTACCTCCTGTCCACCTGCAACCGGGTCGAGGTGCTGTTCACCTGCCAGGACGTGGAGCGGGCCCGCGCCCAGGTTCTCGACCAACTGTTCGCCGGCGCCGTGCCCGACGAGGTACTGGACCGGCACGTCTACCAGCACCGGGACGAGGCCGCGGTCGAGCACCTGTTCCTGGTGGCCGCCAGCCTGGATTCGATGATTGTCGGCGAGGCCCAGATCCTCGGCCAGCTGAAAGAGGCCTACCGTCACGCGGCCAAGAGCGGCTGCACCGGTTTTCTGCTCAACAAGCTCATGCACAAGGCCTTTTCCGTGGCCAAGCGGGTGCGCACGGAAACCCGCATCGGCGCCAGCGCCGTGTCCATCAGCTACGCCGCGGTGGAGCTGGCGCGCAAGATTTTCGGCGACCTGAAGGACAAGCGGGTGCTGCTCATCGGCGCCGGGGAGATGGCCGAACTGGCGGCCGAGCACCTGGTCGGCCAGGGCGTGGCCGAGGTGGTCGTGGCCAACCGCACCCTGGAACGGGCGGTCAACTTGGCGCGCTGCTACGACGGCCGTGCCGTGGGCCTGGAGGAGATCCTCGGGCAGGTGCAGCGGGTGGACATCATCATCAGTTCCACCGGCTCGCCCGACCTGATCCTGCGCAAGGAGGAGGTGCGTTCGGTGATGCGCGAGCGTCGCAACCGGCCGCTCTTTTTCATCGACATCGCCGTGCCGCGGGACCTGGATCCGGCGATCAACGACCTGGCCAACGTCTACCTCTACGACATCGACGACCTGCACAACGTGGTCGAGATGAACCGGACCGAGCGCGACCGGGAGGCGGTCAAGGCGCAGCGGATAGTCGACGAGGAGCGGATGAAGTTCAGCCGCTGGCTGGAGAACATGGAATCCACGCCGACCATCGTCCAACTGCGCGGCCATATCGACCGGATCGTGCTCGGCGAGGTCGCCAAGACCTTCGGCCGACTCGAGGAACTGCCCGAGGAGCGGCGCCAGGCGCTGGAGCGGATGGCCGCGGCCATCACCGGCAAGATGCTCTACCCGACCCTGCAGTACCTGAAAAACGACCACCACTGTCTGCCCCTGGAGGATCGCATCAACACGGTGCGCACCCTGTTCCTGCTCGACGACAACCACGGCGGGCCGGAGGCCTCGTGATCAGCGACGAACGCACCCTTCTTCTCGAGGAGGAACTCCT
Source organism: Desulfobulbus sp. (assembly GCA_017998195.1). GTDB lineage: Bacteria > Desulfobacterota > Desulfobulbia > Desulfobulbales > Desulfobulbaceae > Desulfobulbus. The sequence continues at coordinate 1,431 of JAGODN010000182.1, forward strand.
GCTCGTGCGCCATTCGGGCGAGATTCCCGAGGTGGCCCTGCACGCAAGCGTCCACTATCTCACCGAGGATCCGGAGGGCCCGGGCCTGGTGCTGGCCGACGAGGAACTGCGCCCCCTGCAGGAGGCGACCCTGGCCCGCTACCGGGAGATCATCCTCCGCGACCTGGATGCCAGCAACCGCGACCTGTCGCTTTTTCGCGGCATCGGCCGGGCGATCTGCAACTGGGAGCGCTACCAGCGCTTCAGCGAGGGGCTCGGCCGTCCGGTCGAACCGTTCCGGCGGCAGGCGGCGGAGGCGCTGCTCGCCTACCTGCAACACGAGGCGGCCGAGGTGCGCAGCGGGACGCGGACGCCCTCGGTCAACTGCGCGACCGGCGAGCTGCGCACCTTTACCCGCACCCTCGGACTCGCTGCCGGCGACCTGCCGCCGGGCTGGGACAGCCTGTGCGCCCGGCCTTCCTGATCGGCCGACATGGCCGGTAAGATCGCCCGACTGTTCCAGCGGCTGAAGGAACTGCAAGGCTCGCCGCCGGCCCTGGCCCGCGGTACGGCGGTGGGCGTGTTCATCGGCTTCGCCCCGGTGATGCCGTTCAAGGCCATGCTCATCCTGCTGCTCACCGTTCTCACCCGCGCAAGCACGGTGGCCGGGCTTTTGGTCTGCACCATCATTTGCAACCCCCTGACCTACCTTCCCCTCTATTACCTCGCCTGGTGGACCGGTAACCTGCTCCTGCCCGGGCGGGCCGGTTGGGACGTGCTCCGCGCCTCGTACGATACCATGCGCACGGCGCCGCCGGCAGAGGGCCTGGCCGTGGCCGCGCACATGGGCTGGGACGCGGCCGTGGTGCTGCTCACCGGCGGCCTGGTGCTGGCCCTGCCGCTGGCCCTGGCCAGTTACCCGGTGGCGTACCGGTTTTTTTTCATGATTGAACGGAAGCGACGCGAAAAACACCGGCTCGACCACAGGGGAGGGCGGACGGAATGACGGCATGCAGAAGGCCCTGGCGGGTGGGTCTCCTCGGCACGGGCAAGCACGGCAGCCGCTACGCCCGCCACATTGGCGAGGATGTCGAGGGATTGGAACTCGTTGCGATCAGTCGCCGGTCCGCGCTGGGCCGGGAGCAAGCGACGGATTGGGGTTGCCGCTGGTACGGGGACTGGCGGGAGGTGGTGGCGGATGCGGCCGTGGACTGTGTCATCGCGGCCTTGCCGCCTACGCTCAACCGGCAGGTGGCCGAGGGTTGCGCGGCCGCCGGCAAGCCGCTGCTGCTGGAAAAGCCGATGGCGGTGACCGCCACCGACGCGGCGGCGATCCTCCGCCTGTTCGAGGAGCGCGGTCTGGGCCTGACCATTGGCCAGACCCTGCGCTACAACCCGGTGATCCGGACCCTGCGCCGCTGCCTGGACGGGATCGGCGAACTGCACGGCTTGACCGCCAACCAGCGGCTTGAACCGAATACGCTGACCTGGCTGGACGACCCGGACCAGGCCGGGGCCGGGGTCAGCCTGCACGCGGCCGTGCACGTGTTCGATGCGCTGCGCTATATCACCGGTCGGGAGATCGTGCGCGTGTTCGCCCGCAGCCGCTGCGTGCACACCCGGCGTCTCGAGGACCAGCTGCTCGCCCTGGTGGAGTTGGACAACGGGGTGCTCGGCACGGTGGACTGCGCCAAGATCGGCCCGGCCCGTTCCGGCCGGTTCGAATTCGTCGGTGCGGACGGCCAACTGCACGGCGACCAGGTGCACCACACGGCCGAGTGGATCCGCGGCACGCGGCGCGAGCCCGTCGATCCCGGTCCGCCGGTACAGACCATCGTCCCCCTGCTCACCGACTGGCTCGCCTTTCTCCGCGGCGAGGCCCCCAACCCGGTTCCGGGCCGGGAGGGGCAGGCCGCGGTGCAGATTGCCACGGCCTGCCTGCGGTCGGCGGCCACGGCCTGCTGGCAGCCGGTCCAGCCGTAGGCCGCGGGCGCCTGTATCGGGTCAGTGCTTGAACGAACGCTGGCCGGTGAACAGCATGGCCACCTGCGGCCGGGCCTCGTTGCAGGCCTGGATCGATTCGAAGTCCCGGATCGAGCCGCCCGCCTGGAGGATGGCCGAGACGCCTTCACGGATGCCCACGTCGGCCGCATCCCGGAACGGGAAGAAGGCGTCCGAGATCATCACCGAGCCGGGCAGGCCGGCTCGGTCGGCGCGCACCTGCGCGTCGATGGCCTGCTGCAGGGCCGGGTCGCGGCGGCCGCGGCCGATCTCCGCCACCAGGTCCACGTAGGGCAGGCCATGGGCGTCGAAGCAGAGGATGTCCGCATACTTGGCGTAGGCCTTGTGCACGGCGATCTCGGCCACGCCCACCCGGTCCTGCTCGCCGGCGCCGATGGCCACGGTGCAGCCGTCCTTGACGTAGATGACCGAGTTCGAAGTGACCCCGTGCTCCACCGCCCAGCCGAAGAGCATGTCCTCGATTTCCCGTTCGCTCGGCTGGCGCTCGCAGGCGTAAGTGGCGCCCTTGTAGGTGGCCTTCGCGGGCTTCAGGTCGGCGGCGGTGCGGATGGAGTTGACCGCCGAGCGCTGGACGATGATGCCGCCGTCGATCAGCGATTTGAAGTCCACGAAGCGGTGGTGCTCGTACTCGGCGAGGCGGTGGATGCCGGCCATGCGGATCACCCGCAGGTTCTTGCGGCGGGCGAGGATGGCCAGGACGCCCTCCTCGAAATCGGGCGCGCACACCACCTCCAGGTAGTTGGCGGCCATCAGTTCCGCGGTCTCCCGGTCCAGGGGCCGGTTGACCACCACCGCCCCGCCGAAGGCGGCGATGCGGTCGCAGCGGTTGGCCCGGTTGTAGGCCTCGGCCAGGCTTGCGCCCAGGGCCGCGCCGCTCGGGTTGTTGTGCTTGAGGATGACCGCCGCCGGCCGGTCGGCGAAGTACTTGATGATGTTCAGGCCGTTGTCCACGTCGGTGAGATTGATCTTGCCCGGGTGTTTGCCCACCTGGAGCATGTCCGCGGCGGTGATGGCGCTCACCAGCCCCTGGCCCGGGTCGATGAAGCGGCAGTCGCCGAGAACCAGGTTGCCGTTGACCAGTTCATAGAGGGCCGCCTCCTGGTCCGGGTTCTCGCCGTAACGCAGTCCGCGTTCCTCGGTGGTGCCGTCCTCCTGGGCGATTTTCCAGGTTTTCTTGCGGTAGACCAGGGTCTGGTCACCGAAGGTGATGGTCATCTCCATGGGGAAGGAGTCGCCGAGCAGGGTCGAATACATTTTTTTCAGGTCGGTCATGGTGGGAACGCTCCGATAGGGTGATCCGGGCCGCCCGGGGCCGGGAGAAAAGAGTGCCTGCGTCGGCGCCGTGCTGCCGCGGCCGAAGGGGCAGAGGGGTGATGGGGTTCAGGCCGCCGACCGGGCGGTCAGCGGCGGGACGATCGTGCCGGCGGGGAACTCGCCTCCGTGCAGCACACTGTTGGCGCCGACGGTGACGCCGTCGCCCAGGCGGCAGCCGCGCAGCACGCAGTTCGCCTCGATGCGGCAGGCGCGGCCGAGGACCGCGCCACCCTCGATGCGCACCCCGCCGTGCAGCACGGTGTCGGCGCCGATGGTGCAGTCCGGTCCGACCAGGGTGGTCGCCGGCGCCTCGAGGGTGACCCCGGCGAGCATCAGTTCCCGGTTGCGGCGCTGCTGCAGGGCCGCCTGGGCCTGGGCCAGTTCGATGCGGGAATTGACCCCGAGCACGTCGATGGCCTGCGGGTGGCACCATTTTTCCACCCGCACGCCCTGGCGGGCGGCAATGGCGACGATGTCGGTGAGGTAAACCTCGCCCTGGCTGTTATCGGTGCCCACCCGGCGGAGGGCGTCGAACAGGAAACGCCGGTCCGCCAGGTAGATACCGGCGTTGATCTCGCGGATGGCCCGCTGCTCATCGGTCGCGTCCTTCTCCTCGACGATGGCCTGCACCGCGCCCCGGGCATCGACCAGGATCCGGCCGTAGCCGAAGGGTTCCTCGACCAGGGTACTCATCAGGGTGAGGGTCGCCCCGTGGCGGCGGTGGACCTCGATCAGCGCCCGCAGGGTCTCGGCGCGGATGAGCGGCGTGTCGCCGCAGAGGATGAGCACCAGGTCCGCGCCGGCGCAGGCCGCCTCGGCGCAGCGCACCGCGTGGCCGGTGCCCAGTTGTT
>JAGODN010000183.1 GCA_017998195.1 Desulfobulbus sp.
ATTCCCGGTACAGTTTGCTCAGGTACTTGATGGCGGCCCGGGTCGCCTTCTCCGGCTGGCGGCGCTCATCCACCCAGGTGCTGACCTGCAGGCCGTACCGGCGGCCCGTTTCCTCGATGAACTGCCAGAGTCCGGCGGCATCGGCGCAGGAGTAGGCGGAGGGGTTGAAGCCGGATTCGATCATGGCCAGGAAAACGAGATCCCGGGGCAGGCCGGCCTTTGCCAGCTCGGCCTCGATGAACGGCCGATACCGGGCGGAGCGGGCCAGCCAGCCGGTGAAGTAGTTGCGCTGCTTGCCCTGGAACAGGTCGAGGTAATACTGGACCTGGCGGTTGACGGTGATGGGGAAGTCGTAGGCGGAAAGGTCGATGGCATTGGCCAGAGAGCCGTTGCGGCCGCCGGCGCCGTACTCCCAGGCACCCGGCTGGCTGAGGGCGGCGATTTCCTCTTCGGCCGTTGCCTCGGGCTCGGCCAGCGAGGATTCCTCTTCCTCGGAGTTGAGGGCGACCCCGGTGGCGACGATGTCGTCGGTCGCGCCCTGCTGGTGGGCGGTATTTTTGCTGCGGGTGGAGCAGGCGGTGAGCGAGGAGAGCAACAGGAGAACGAGCAGGCCGGAGAGCAGACGAGGCAATATTTTCATAGGGTCTTATGGGGTTTATGCAACCTTGTCCGTTTCGTGAAAGGATATTGTGTTGCTGCTGCGGGCGTCGTCGCCCGCGCACAGGGACAGGCCGGACACGGAGGACGCAGCGTTCTTTTACCACCAAAGGCGAAAGATTGACAAGAAAAACTCTTGGCCGGCCGTTTTCCATTTGCACACAATTCTCAATGGTTGCTCCACGATTCTGGATAACCACCTGAGCTTTTCCGGATTTACCGACGACGGCGACCAGGTGTCCGCCTTGACCTCCGCGCGCTTCCCACCGTCCCGATCACCGCAAAAATAAAAGGGAAAAACATTATCATGCGTGCTGGTGTGGCGGTCTTCGGGATGTCCTGTCGCCGTCAACCAGCCCGGCCGGAGGCCAACCCGTCGGGCGGAGCGGGTTCTGCCCGTGTTCTTTTGCCGACAGAAAAAAAAATAGTTTTTTTCATGGAACATGATAAAAGCCAGCGATACGCGGTCCCTGTCCGCCGTGCGCGGCCGCCAGCCCCTGGCTGCGGCACCGGCGCCAACAGGGCCGCCGGATGGTTCCCTGTCCCCGGTGTGGTCGCCGCAGCCCGCCGGGTTTCGCCGTCACCCCAACGGTCCTTCGGCCTGATATGCTCAAATTCCTCCGCTACTCGTTTGTCGCCTTTTTCCTCTTTCTGCTGCTCGGAGCCGCAGTGTGCGCGGGCGTGGGCTATTACCTCGTGGTGGTCAACCCGGGGCCCGAGGTCGACGACGCCTACATCAACGACATCCTCACCCGGGAGAGCCCGGTCTATTACCGTGACGGCCAGACCCAGGTGGGCGTTCTTTTCGAGGGCATCCACCGCCAGTACCTGACCTTCGAGGAGTTGCCGACACCCTTCATCAATGCCCTGGTCGCCTCCGAGGACGATCAGTTCTTCAAGCATTTCGGTGTCGACATCCCCGGCATCGCCCGGGCCATGCTGGCCAACATCAAGGCCGGGCGGGTGGTCCAGGGCGGCAGCACCATCACCCAGCAGACCGCCAAGAACCTGTTCAAGCGGGAATCGCGCAGCATGCAGGCCAAGCTCAAGGAACTGCTCTTCGCCCTGCGACTGGAGTACAGATACCCCAAAGAGAAGATCCTCGAGTTCTACAGCAACCAGTTTTACGTGAGCGGCAACGGGCATGGCCTGGGGGTGGCTGCCCGCTATTTCTTTGACAAGGCCCCCGGGGAACTGACCCTCCTGGAAAGCGCCTTCATCGCCGGCAGCGTCAAGCGGCCCAACTATTACAACCCGTTTCTCAAGAACAACCGGGATAACCCGGAGGAGACCAGGCAGCGGGCCAAGGAGCGCATCGGCTATGTGCTCGGCAAGATGCGCAAGGCGAACATGATCAGCGAGGAGGAGTTCAACCGCGCCGGCAGCGAGGAGATCGTCTTCCACCAGGGCAAGATGGCCTTCACCCAGAACACGGTCATGGACCTGGTAAAGGAGGGAGTGGGCGCGCCGTTCATCGCCGCCGCCCTCGAGGAGAACGGCATTTCCAACATTTCCACCTCGGGCTGCCGCATTATCACCTCCATCGACCGGGAAATCCAGGCCAAGACCGTGTACGCCCTGCGCCGCCAGCTCTCCCAGCTCGATGTCAACCTGCGCGGCTACAGCCGGGCCAAAATTCAGGAGGAATACGCGACCCTCGACTACCCGGGCGACAGCGATTTCATCGTCGGCGCCTTCGTGTTCGGCACCATCGCCGAGGTGGCCGGCATCAACGAGGGGGCAACAGTCCGGGTAGCGTTCGAAGAGAGTGGAAAAACCGGAGTCATCGATCGGGCGGGCCTGGAGCGCATGGCCGCTGGCCTGACCAGGTACCGGCGGGGCGCCTGGGCCACGCCGGGCCCGGCGGATCGCAAGGCCCTGCTCGCCGAGTTGCGGGCCGGTGACCGGGTGTGCGTGAGCGTCCGCGAGATCGATGCCGAAGGCGGGCTGCACCTCGACCTGGAGCGCTATCCGCAGGTGGAAGGCGGCGCTTTTGTCCTCCAGGAGGGGGCCATCCGCGCCATGGGCGGGGGCATGTCCAACATCAACTTCAACCGCGCCACCAGCGCCCGCCGGCTGATGGGTTCCACCTTCAAGCCCTTCCTGTTCGCCGCCGCCCTGCAGCTCGGCTGGAACCCGGTGGACATGCTCAGCAACCAGCCTGCCACCTTCACCCTCCTGAACCGTCCCTACGCGCCGCAGCCCGATCACGACAGCCCGTTCAGCAGCGTGTCGCTGAGCTGGGCCGGGGTGACCTCGGAGAACGTCGCCGCCGTCTGGCTGCTCTACCATCTCACCGATCACCTGTCGCCGGCCCGCATCCAGGAACTGGCCCGGCAACTGGACATGGCCCCCCGGGTCAGGGACGGCAGCACCGAGGACTATGCCGCCTACATGCGGCGCATCCGCGACCGCTACGGCATCATCGTTTCGCGCAACTACCTCGAGCATGCGGCCTTCGCCAGCGCGGTGCGCTCCCTGCAGCCCGATTTCGTCTTCGACAACCGTCTCGAGGAATACAAGCAACTGCAGCGCATGCGCTATGACGGCGAATTCCTCGGCCTGAAGTCGCTGGTGCCCTCGCTGCTCAGCTACCGCCAGATCGTCGAATCGATTCTTCGGCAGGTCAATGCGGACAGTATGTTTGCCAACCCGGTGCCGCTGCCGGCCTTTGCCGGCGGCCGTCTGGTGCGGGATACGGTGGGCCGGTTCATCTTCACCCGCAGGCCGCAGCTGCCGCCCAACTGGATGGAGATCGGTCCGCTGGAGCTGAAAGGGCACCTGTCCGCGCTGTCGCCCGAGCAGGCGGCCGCCTTCTGGCAGCAGGAGGTCAGGCTCGACGGCCTCGTCTCCGCCACCACCGTGCAGATGGTGGACGAGCAGTTGCAGGAGGAGCGGTCCAAATTTGTGGTCGGCCGACCGTACACCCTCGAGATCCTCAGCGAGGTGCGCGACTTCCGCATCATGGTCGGGCTCCAGTACCTGGTCGGGCTGGCCAGGGCCTGCGGCATCGACAGCCCCTTCGAGCCGGTTCCTTCCCTGCCGCTCGGGTCCAACGTGGTCACCCTGGCGGAGATCACCCGGATGTACGAAACGCTCGTGACCGGCAGCCGCCACGACCTTGCCGATGCGGCGGCCCTGGAGGGCGGAGAGGGCGACACCCAGACCGACCCGGACAGTGCCGCGATCATCGAGCGGATCGAAACGCCGGAAGGGCGGGTGGTGTACACGCGCAGCGTCCACCGGGTGGAGGTGATCCACCCCAGGGTCGCCGCGGCGGTGAGCAACATCCTGCAGAACGTCGTCCCCCATGGCACCGGCAAGTACGCCTGGGAGAACGTCCGCCTGCGCAGCAGTGACCCGGCCCGCGACAAGACCCTGGCCGGCATGAACCTGCACTACCCGCTGCTCGGCAAGACGGGCACGGCCAACGATTACCGCAACGCCGCCTTTATCGGCCATGTGCCGGTGCTGAGCGGTGACAACCAGTCCGTGCTCAGCCTGCGCGGCGGCTATACGGTCGGCGTCTACACCGGCTACGACAGCAACCTCGCCATGGTCAAGCGCGGCACCCGGGTGAGCGGCTCGGTGGGCGCCCTGCCGGCATGGTCGGACATCGCCCAGGCCATTCTCGACACGGAGCGGATCGCCGACCGCCTCGACATGGTGGACCTCGCCTTCAACGGCCTGAGCCTCCAGTATCCGGACGTGCAGCAGGTGTTCCTGCCCGTCGACCCCCGGGCGGGCGGAGCGCCGGTGCGGCTGGGATCGGCCTTGCGGCAGACGACGGCCCCCTCCGGTCCGGCCACGCTCAGCTTCGGCGAGGTGGTCGGCGGCGAACGGTTCGAGCCGGAACGGCTGTTCGAACCGTTCTGGAAGACCCGCTGAACCGGGCGGCCGCCCCGCCCGCCCAGGCGCCGCGGCTAGGGTGCGCCTCTGCGGCGACCGGCGGCCGTGCGCCCTTTGCCGGGAGGATACAAGAAAGCGATTGTCCCGCCCCGCGTCATTTGCTATCTTCTTGCCCGTTTGCTTTTTTTAAGTGCTTTCCAGCCGCCGGCGGCGATGGTTCGCCGGTCCGCGACGCGCCACCGTTCGAGTGACCGTCGGCCCCATTGCCTCAGGACAGTCCGATAACCACAGTGCACGGTTTTTGCTATGAACCTTTTGCTTGTACCCCGACCCGCCTGGCAGTTGTTCACCGCCTCCCTCCTGGTTGGCCTGTTCCTTTCCGGCTGCGCCGGCAGCGGCCGCTGGTCCGACCCGTCCGGCGGGCGTGAGCGCCGCGAAGGCGCCCTGCGTGATGGCGGGGTCGCGGTGGAGGGCGCCCGGAGCGACCTGCTGAGTCCGACCCTGACCTCGGTCAACAACCGCATCTACTCCTACGAGCGGAAACTGGAGGAGTGGAAAAAGGTCGAGAAGAAGATGGCCGGCGCGACCGCCGTAGCGCCGGACAAGGTCGACCGGATGGAGGAGTGCCAGCTGCAGCTTCAGGATATCCTCAACGGCTACCACACCCTGCGCAACCGGCTGCTCCAGGCCGGCCCGGTGGACCCCGGCCTGCTGCCGGCCGGGGATCTGCTCCTGCAGCTCAACCAGCAGGATGTGGATTACCTCGAGGGCGGCTGCGGCCGGCTGCTGGCCGAACTCGAGGCCGCCCCCGCGGCGCCGCCGGTCCGGCCGGCCGGACCCGATCCGCAGATCAAGGCGGCCTACGACAGCGGCGAGTACACCCAGGTCCTGAGCCTCTACGGGCAGCTGCCGCGGACGGGCGGCCAGCCGCTAGATCCGGCCACCGACCTCCTCTATGCGCAGGCACTGGTCAAGAATCACCAGGAACCCGCGGCCCTGGGCGTGTTCACCGGGCTGCTCGACCGGGTCCGCCAGCCGGGCCAGGAAGCCGCGGCCTTCCAGGTCATGCAGGCCGTCGGCGACCTCA
>JAGODN010000184.1 GCA_017998195.1 Desulfobulbus sp.
AATTGCCGCCGCCGGCGCCGGGCGAGTTCTACCTCCACACCCTCGAAGGTCGGCGGGCGGAAACCGTTGAGGGCCGGTACCTCGGCCGGGTGGCCGCCATCCTCAGCAGCGGCGGCCAGGATGTGCTGGTTATCCGCGACAACGGGGTGGAGGTGCTGGTGCCTGCGGTGCGGGCCTTTGTCCGCGCCGTGGAGGAGGACCGGGTGGTACTCGATCCGCCCCCGGGGCTGCTCGAGCTCAACCGGTGAGCGCTGGCGACTCCTGATGTGGTTCGATATCCTGACGATTTTTCCCGAATTTTTCGTCTCGCCGCTCAACGAGGGGATGGTGCGGCGGGCGCTCTGCGCGGAGCAGATCCGGGTGGCGGTCCACAACATTCGCGACCACGCCCAGGATCGCCACCACATGACCGATGACCGTCCCTTCGGTGGCGGCGAGGGCATGGTGATGAAGCCGGAACCCCTGGCCGCCTGCCTCAAGGCGGCTGTCAGCGAGGGACCGAAACCGCGGATTATCCTCCTCTCGCCCCGGGGAGAGCGGTTCGACCAGGCCGCGGCCGCCCGGCTGGCCGGGGAGGAACGACTGGCCCTGGTTTGCGGCCGCTACGAAGGGGTGGACGAACGCTTTCGCAGCCGCTACGTGGACGAGGAACTGTCCATCGGCGACTACGTCCTCACCGGTGGCGAATTGGCCGCCCTGGTGGTCCTGGATGCGGTCACGCGGCTGCTGCCCGGTGTGCTCGGCTGCAAAGAGTCGGCCGCCTGCGATACCTTCAGCCGCGGCCTGCTCAAGCACGGGCAGTACACCCGGCCACGGGTGTTCGAGGGTGAGGCGGTACCGGAGGTGCTGCTTTCCGGCGACCATGCGGCCATCGCCGCCCACCGCTTTCTCGAGTCGGTGCGGCTGACGCTGGCGCGGCGGCCCGAACTGCTGGCCACGGTGCGGTTCACGCCGGCGGAAACAAAGATGCTCGGACGGGCGGGGCTGCGACAGCAGATCGAGGCCATTGGCAGAGAAAACGGCTAGAGAGCACGGCCTGCGGGTCGATGTTGCCCTGGTGCACTATCCGGTGGTCAGCCGTATCGGCGAAACCATCGGCTCGGCGGTCACCAATCTCGACCTGCACGACATCGCCCGCGCCGGGCGCACCTTCGGCGTCACCACCTACTGGGTGGTCACGCCGTTTCACGAGCAGCAGGAGCTGGCCGGGCAGATCGTCGGCCACTGGACCGACGGCCATGGCGGCCGCACCAATCCGGACCGGAGCGACGCCTTGTCGATCATCAGGGTCTGCGCCACCCTGGATGCAGCCGTGGCCGGCGCCACGGGCCGCCACGGCGCCCGGCCGTGGGTGCTCGCCACCTGCGCCCGGGAGCAGGACAACACGGTCGACTTCGCGGCGGCACAGGCGCGGATCTGGCAGGGGGAGCCCGTGCTGCTCCTGCTCGGCACGGCCTGGGGACTGGCGCCGGAGGTTCTGGCCATGGCCGACGGCGTGCTGCCGCCGATCCGCGGCGTCTCCGGGTTCAACCACCTGTCCGTGCGCTCGGCCGCGGCCATACTTTTTGATCGGTTGCTCGGCGCACCACCCGAGCCACCAGCATGACCCAGACAGTCAGTCGACCCGCACCGGGCCGGCTTGCAGAGACGTGTGACGATGACGTCATTTTATCAGGATGATTTGGAGGCATCCCTCGAGCAGGGTCGACCAACCACGACGGCCCTCCCCGAAAACGAACGAACATGAACATTCTCGACAGAATCGATCAGGAGCAGATGCGCTTTGACATGCCCGAGTTCCGGCCCGGCGACACCGTCAAGGTGCATATCCGCATCATTGAAGGCAACAAGGAGCGCGTCCAGGTGTTCCAGGGGGTGGTGATCAAGCGCAAGCGCGGTACCATGAACGCGACCTTCACGGTGCGCAAGATCTCCCACGGTGTGGGCGTGGAGAAAACCTTTGCCCTGCACTCGCCGCGCATCGAGAAGGTCGAGATGGTCACGCCGGGTCGGGTTCGCCGCTCGCGCCTGTTCTACCTGCGCGAACGCCGCGGCAAGGCTGCGCGTATCCGTGAGCGCGGCATTCTCTGAGCAACGCTTCCCTGTTCCGGAACCCGTGCGTGCAGGGTTTTCCGGAACCGGACCGGCAGCACCCTGGGGGCACCCGGCAGTCGCAACGACTGCCGGGTGCCCGTGTGTTTTGACGCGGGCGGAAAGCGCCCGGGCCTGGGCGGCGGCAAGCGTGCGTCAGTGGCGATAGTGATGACCGCAACCGCCGGCCAGCCCCTTCCTGCCGCTGTCGCGACCGACCCGGACGACACCTTCCGTTTCGAGAGGGCGCTCTACCGGGGCGGCTGCGCCCGCGTGGCCGGTATCGACGAGGCCGGCCGCGGGCCGCTCGCCGGGCCGGTGGTCGCCGCCTGCGTGATCCTGCCGCCGGACGGTGACCACTCCGTGTTCAAGGACTCCAAGCTCCTCACCGCCCGCCGGCGCGAGCAGCTGTTCGCCCTGCTCGAAGGGGGGGCTGCCTGCATCGGCGTGGGTAGTGCCGACCCGCGCGAAATCGAGCACCTCAATATCCTCCAGGCCTCCCTGCTGGCCATGCGCCGGGCCATGGACGACTGCGCCGCCCGCTGTGATGGCGGTCCGCCCGATCACCTGCTCGTGGACGGCACCTTCCGGGTGCCGGTTGCGGTGGCGCAGACCACCCTGGTCAAGGGCGAGCGCCAGAGCGCCTCCATCGCCGCCGCCTCGATTGTCGCCAAGGTGACCCGGGACCGGATCATGGCTGCCTGCCACGATCGCTACCCCCACTACGATTTCCGCCGCAATCAGGGCTATCCCACCCGCACCCACCGGCAGGCCCTGGGCGAGTTCGGTCCCTGCCCGGAGCACCGGCGGACCTTTCGCGGCGTGCGCGAGTTCTGCGCCCCCGGGGCGGAATCGGCGACCATCACCCAGGCCGCCTTCTGGCCGGAGAAGGGTTAGGGGCCATGCTGTTCAACACCAAAAAGGACCGCACCACCGGCACCGGCCGGCTCGGCGAGGGGATGGCCCTGCGCCACCTGCAGGAGCGGGGCTACGAAATCCTTGCCACCAACTACCGCAAACGGTTCGGCGAGGTGGACATCGTGGCCCGCTGGCGCGGCACGATCGTCTTTGTCGAGGTGAAGACCCGGCACTCCCGCCGCTACGGCGTCCCCCAGGAGGCGGTGGACGAACGCAAGCAGCGGCAGCTGGCGCGCATCGCTCAGGACTACCTGGCGGCCCACCACCTGGAGAACGCCCCGGCCCGCTTCGATGTGATCGCCGTGACCCTGGACCGCGAGGATCAGCCCGCACGCATCGACCACATCGACAACGCCTTCGAGCTTTCGGAATAACCACGGAGCCTTATGTGCAGCACAGCGCAGACTGACCACCGGCCGCTGGCCGTGACCATGGGCTGCCCGGCGGGCATCGGCCCGGAGATTCTCTGTCGGCTGTTCAGCCGGGCCGACACCCTCCAGGGCGGACCGGCCATCGTGGTCGGCGACCCGGGCATGCTCAGGCGGGCGGCCGAACACCTCGGCCTTGCCCTGGAACCGGTGAACTGGCAGCCCGGCGACCCGGTGCGCCCCGGTACCCTGCCGGTGTTCCGGACCTGCCCCCTGGACAGCCGGGCGGTTACCTGGGGCCGACCCGACGCGGCCACCGGGCGCGCCATGGCCGGCTGGATCGAGGCGGCGGTCCGCCTGACCCGGGACGGCATCTGCAGCGCGGTGGTCACCTGCCCGATCAGCAAACAGAGCCTGCGCGAGGCCGGTTACCCGTACCCCGGCCACACCGAGATGCTCGCCGCCCTGACCCATGCCCCACGGGTGCGGATGATGATGGCCGGCGACCGGCTCAGGGTGGTGCTGGTCACCATCCATGAACCGCTGGCCCGGGTGAGCGGCCTGCTCACCGCGGACACGGTGCGCGATTGCATCGAGATGACCGCTGCCTCGCTCCGCCGGGATTTCGGGGTGCGTACCCCGCGCATCGCCGTGGCCGCCCTCAATCCCCACGCCGGCGAGGGGGGGCTGTTCGGGGACGAGGAAGGGCGCATCATCTGCCCGGGAATGGCTGCCGCCGCCGACTGCGGCGAGGTCAGCGGTCCCTGGCCGCCGGACACGGTGTTTCACCGGGCGGCCGCCGGCAACTACGACGCGGTGATCGCCATGTACCACGACCAGGGGCTCATTCCCTTCAAGCTGCTCCATTTCCAGGACGGGGTCAACGTCACCCTCGGCCTGCCCATCGTCCGCACCTCGGTGGACCACGGCACGGCCTACGACATCGCCGGCCAGGGGAAGGCCGACCCGTCCAGCCTGGCCGCGGCCGTCCGCCTGGCCCGCACCATGGTCGCCAACCGGGCGGCAGCGGCGGTTTCGTGAAGCGCGGCCTGCTCATCGCCTTCGAAGGTATCGACGGCACCGGCAAGTCCACCCAACTGCCGCTCCTGGCCGACTGGCTGCGCGGACAGGGGTGCGCGGTGGTCGAGACCAGGGAACCCACCGACGGTCCCTACGGCCGGGAGATCCGCGCCCTCTACCGGGACCGGTCGCGGGTATCGCGCGAGCGCGAACTGGAACTGTTCGTCCTCGACCGGCGCCAGCATGTCACCGAGTGCATCCTGCCGGCACTCGAACAGGGCCGCATCGTGCTCACCGACCGCTACTACTTCTCCACCGCCGCCTACCAGGGGGCGGGCGGCAGCGACCCGGCCGCCATCTTCGCGGCCAACGCCTTTGCCCCGGAACCGGACCTGGTGCTGCTCCTGACCCTGCCAGTCGGCGAGGGGGTGGCCCGCATCCGCGACCTGCGCGGCGAAACGCTCAATGATTTCGAGCAGCAGGAGCAGCTGGAAAAAGTCGCCGCGCTCTTTGCATCCTTCCCCCATGATTGTATAGTGCGCATCCAGGCCGCCCGGCCGGTGGCAGCGGTGCAGGCCGCCATCCGCGAGGCGGTGCGTCCTCTGCTCGTGCACAGGGGGTTCCCATGCGCTGGTTGACCTTCCCGGCCCCGCTCCGCCTGCTCTCCCTTCTCGCCGCCCTGTGGCTCTGCGTGTCGGCCTGCCAGCCGCCGGCACAGACGCCGGTCGCCGCCGTCCCGCCGCCACCCCCGCCCGCGGCGGCCAGCGATGCGGACTATGCCTGCTCGTATTTCTATTTTCTCTGGGGTCGCCACGCCGAACTGCTGCTGCGCTTCGAGGAGGCGCTCGAGGCCTACGAGAACGCCCTGATCTGCGATCCGCAGGCCACCTACGTCGGCGAGAAGGTGCCGCTCCTGCTGCTCCGCCTGGAGCGCACCGACGAGGCGGCCCAGTGGCTCGACCGCTACCTGCGCGAACACCCGGACAGCACCGGCATGCGCATGCTCTACGCCAAGGTGCTCACCCGGCAGGGGCAGAACGAGCAGGCCATGCACCAGTACCAGCTGATCAGCGACCGCAACCCGGATGACCCGGCCATCCTCCTGCTGCTCGCCGAGATGTACCTGGGCAACAAGCAGTACGACCGGGCCCGGACCGTGCTTGGCCGGGTGCTCACCCTGGATCCGGCCTCC
>JAGODN010000185.1 GCA_017998195.1 Desulfobulbus sp.
GTTTAGCTGTTTAGCTGTTTAGCTGTTTAGCTGTTTAGCTGTTTAGCTGTTTAGCTGTTTAGCTGTTTAGCTGTTTAGCTGTTTAGCTGTTTAGCTGTTTAGCTGTTTAGCTGTTTAGCTGTTTAGCTGTTTAGCGATTGTGTGGCGGGGTTGGTGGGAAGGCAAGAAGCTTTGTGGCTTTTTTACGCCTTTTTCAGTCGTTCGCCACCGCGATGGCGGCTTGTGGCCGCGCCGCTCACTTGCCGCTGAATTCCTGCCAGATCAGAAAGATGGCCCCGGCAATGGAGGCGAAGAAGATGATCCCGCGAATGATCAATCCCCTGGTGGTCAGGAATTTCGGCGGCGGCTGCGGGCCGTAGACGACCTGGTTCTCTTTTTTCGGTTTCATCCTCCCCTCCCCTTCACGATTCTTATCGAAAAAACAACTGGTCGCAGGGCCCTGTTGTCTGCCGGGATACCTTAGTTATCCCCAGACAGGCCCGTAAAAGGCGACAGCCCGGGACGCCTCCCTGTGCCGGCTGACGCAGCCAGGAATCCGTCACCCCCCGAAACAGCCAACAGACTGAAAAGCTCAATGGCTAACAGCCTAAACCGCTAAACAGCTAAAAACCTCTCCACATACCACGCCGCCGCCTGGTCGAGCCCCGCACGCACCGAGTATTCCGGCTGGTAGCCTAAAAGCCGGGCCGCCTTGGTGATGTCGGCGAGCGAGTGGCGCACGTCGCCGGCGCGGAAGTCGCGGTACACCGGTTCGGCGTCGCGGGCCGCGGGCACGCGGTCGGCGACCCGCTCGCCGATGAGGGCAAACAGTTCGTTCAAGCTCGTGCGTTCGCCGAAGGCCACGTTGTACACCTGGTCGGCCGCCTCGTCCGGGGCGGTGGCGGCGAGCAGGTTGGCCTGCACGCAGTTGTCGATGAAGCAGAAGTCGCGGCTCGTTTCGCCATCGCCGTTGATGTACACCGGCTCGCCGGTGAGCAGGGCCGCGAACCAGCGGGGGATGACCGCGGCGTAGGCGCCGTTCGGGTCCTGGCGCTGGCCGAAGATGTTGAAATAGCGCAGGCCGATGGAGCGGAAGCCGTAGGTGCGGGCGAACACGGCGGCGTAGAGTTCGTTGACCAGCTTGGTCACCGCGTAGGGCGAGAGCGGGTTGCCGATGCGCTCCTCGATCTTGGGCAGGTCCGGGTGGTCGCCGTAGGTGGAACTCGAGGCGGCGTAGACGAAGCGGCGCACGCCGGCGTCGCGGGCCGCGGTGAGCATGTTGACAAAGCCGGTGATGTTCGCCCCGTTGGTGGTCAGCGGGTCCTCGATGGAGCGCGGCACCGAGCCGAGCGCCGCCTGGTGGAGCACGTAGTCCACGCCGGTGCAGGCCTCGCGGCAGGTGGTGGCGTCACGGATGTCGCCCTCGAGGAAGGTGCAGCGCCGCCAGGCCTCGTCCCCCACCAGCGCCCGCACCTCGTCCAGATTGCGGCGGTGGCCGGTGGCGAAGCTGTCCAGGCCGACCACCCGCTGGCCCAGGCGCAGCAGGGTTTCCACGAGGTTCGAACCGATGAAGCCGGCCGCGCCGGTGACCAGCCAGGTGGCGGGATGCTGGCGCAGCTGTTCCCGGCGCTCGGCGAAGATGCTCATTTTGTCTGTCTCCCGGGTGGGTTTTGGTGTACCTTCCGGCGCAAAGGCGCCCTGTCCGCAACAGGCGATAATAGCCGTGCGGGCGGACAGCGTCAATGCCCACTGCCCGCCGCTCACCGCCGCCCTGCCGCCGTTATGCCGTTCTCGCGCAAAATCATCCACATCGACATGGACGCCTTCTTCGCCTCGGTGGAGCAGCTCGACCGGCCGGAACTGCGCGGCCGGCCGGTAATCGTCGGCGGCGATCCCGGCGGCCGCGGCGTGGTCGCGGCCTGCTCGTACGAGGCCCGGGCCTTCGGCGTCCACTCGGCCATGCCCGCCGGCCGGGCGGCCCAGCTCTGCCCGCGGGCGGTGTTCCTGCGGCCGCGCATGGACCGTTACCGCGAGGTGTCGCACCGGATCATGGCCCTGTTCCACCGCTACACGCCGCTGGTGGAGCCGCTGTCCGTGGACGAGGCCTTCCTCGACGTGACCGAAAACCTCCTTGGCGAACCCTCCGCCACCCGGCTGGCCCAGGCGATCCGCGCCGAGATCCGCGCGACCACCGGCCTGACCGCCTCGGCCGGGGTCTCCTGCAACAAGTTCCTCGCCAAGGTGGCCTCGGGGAGACAGAAACCCGACGGCCTCACCGTGATCCCGCCCGGTCAGGCCGCCGCCTTCATCAAGGCCCTGCCCATCGGCAAGTTCTACGGCGTGGGCCGGGTGACCGAGGAGAAGATGCACAGCAACGGCATCCGCACCGGCGCGGACCTGCTGCGCTTTACCGAGCCGGAACTGGTGGCCCTGTTCGGCAAGGCGGGCCGGTTCTTCTTCGAGATCGCCCGCGGCCGCGACACCCGGCCGGTGGAACCGGTGCGGGTGCGCAAGTCCGTGGGCGCGGAGACCACCCTGGCCGAGGACATCGTCGACCCGGACCAGGTGCGGGCAGTGCTCGCCGAGCTGGTGGCCAAGCTGGATCGCCATCTCAGCGCCCACAAGACCGGCGGCCGCACCCTGTCGCTCAAGGTCCGCTACAGCGACTTCACCACCATCACCCGCTCGTGCACCACCAGCTCCGGGTTCTTCACCCCGCGGGACATCCTCGCCCACCTGCCCCGGCTGCTCGCCGACACCGAGGCCGGCCGGCGGCCTGTGCGCCTGCTCGGGGTGAGCGTGGCCAACCTCTGCGACGAGGCTGAAAGCTCCCGACTGCGCCTCCGCCAGCTCCCCCTGCCCTTCCCGCCGCGCGCGGACACCCGGGAACCCTACCGGTTCGACCGCTAACCCCGCACCCGGCCGTAGCCCGCCCTGGGCCGCCGCAGGCCTCGGCAGAGGGACAGGTCGGCATCCACGCAGAACGGCCAGTTGGCCGCGCGGGTCAAGCCGCCTGTGCCCGAGCGGTCGCGCCGGCAGCGGGATCGCCTCGAGCACCGGGCGGCGAGCGACCCTTCCCCCGGCCGGGTCAGCGGGTTGCTGCTGCCCATGAGCCGCGGTGACAGCCGTGGGTTTCGGCAAACCGCGGTAGTGTCAGCAGGCCGGGAACTCTTTTCAGAAAACGACCGGGAAGGACAGGGACCGGGCGCGGCCGTCCGCAGCGGCGGGCCACCGGTTCGTCATCCGGCTGCCGTGGTCACGGCCAGAGGATTTCGCTGACGAGCATCCGGCGCAGATCGCGCAGGCTCGCGGCCACGCTATCCTGCCCGGCCGTGAGCGGCAGGTCGGCCAGTTGCCGGGTGATGTTGGCCGTCGGTTCGGCGCTCTCTGCGGCGAGGAGGCGTTCCACCACAAAGGCGAGCGAGGTCAGGGTGCGGTAGCTCTCGTCGATCTGCCGGAACCGGTCCGGGTGGAATTCCGGCGGGTAGCGGCGAACCATGCGCTGGTAGGCCTTTTCGATGGCCTCGTGGGTGGCCTCAGGGGGCAGGTTCAGATGGTTCAGGGCTTGTTCGCGTGTCAGCATGGCCGTGACCTTTCAGGAACGACGCCTGGAGGAGCGCGCCGGTTTGCGCCCGCCACCGGCGATGGCCCGCAGTTGGCTGTCGAGCGCATCGCGCAGGGCCGCACACCGCCGGTCGCCGGCATCCTCCCGGGCGCCCAGGGCATTGCAGGTTTTGATCAGCAGGGAAGGGAAGCCGGGTTGCCGTTCGAGCGCGGGATAGACGTGCGCGGCCAGGGCCTCGACCGCCTCCAGGGGCAGACGGCGAAAATCGTCGGCATGGTCGCGCAGGAAATCGACCACCGCCCCGGCGCATTGCAGCCGCAAGCCGGCGCTGCCGTGACCGGTGTCCGGCCCGGCGGCGGCAAACAGATCCTCGAGGCACATCGCTTCTCCCGCCTCGGCCAGCAGCGGCCGCACGCCGGCCACGAACTCGAGACAGCCGTCCGCCTCGCTCCACACCTGGGCCATCCATTGCCGCAGTCCAGCCGCATTGACCCGGCCCTCGGGAAAAAGGGCCAGGAACCGGGCCAGGGGGGCCAACGTGTCGACCTGGCCGGCCAACTCCGCCAGCCCCTGGAGCGTCGCCGGGGTGAACAACTCGGGGGAGACAACCGTGGCGCCGAGCCGTCGCAGGATGGGCGGGAGGTCGGGAAGGCTGGAATTGACCAGGAAACCGGTCCTGGCCTGCTCCCAGACGGCCTGCGCCAGACTCCCGACCAGCGCCTCGTCCGCCCTGATTCTGTCGAAAAGTATCTGCAGCACTTCCGGCGAACGGATGGCCAGCGGCCCGTGTTCCTGCATGAGCCAGCGGAGATCCTCCGCTCCGGGGCCGGGACCGTCCCGCAGGGCCGTGGCGGCAACCGTGCCGAGCCGCCGGCTGTCGGCCTGGACAGCCACCAGCGAGGCGACCACCGCGAGTCGCGGCCCCATGCATCCCACCCCGGCGGCCTGCAGCAGCAGATCGACCAGCGCCTCGTTGTCCGCGCCGGGAATGAGCAGGTCACTCGCATCCCGGGACAGGATCGGGTCCAGAACGACGACCAGGGAGCGGCGTTCCCGGGAGGAGAGCAGCGGCAGGCGGCGGCCGATCTCCTTGAGCACCTGTGCATGGAACCGGAGGAGCAGGCGTTCCATGACCTCCTGTTCCTGGCCGAACATTTCGGAGAACAAAGGATGGTCAATGCTGCCCGGGAACGGATCAACACTGCCGTAAGCCCGGCGGAGATCGCGCAGCAGGACCAGTTTGCCCTCGAAGGTGGCGGCGCCAAAGGCCTGTTCCATCCGATCCAGGCCGGCGGTGGTCAGTGTGTCGTCGTCATCGGCACTGAGCAGGTCACGGAGTTCCGGAGGCATCAGTTCGCCCGCCCCCCACATGAACGCCTCCTCCACCGCCCGGACCAGGTTCCTGACCTGGTGCGGTGACGGCGCCTGGTGGCATTGGCGCAGATGGAGCACCACCTGCCAGGCAAAGGGCAGGAAGACCAGGCGGCGCAGGGCCGGCAGGAACGATGCCGCCGCCAGCTCCATCCGTTGATCGGCCTCGTAGAGATCGGCCAGGAAGTTCGCGGAGAGCGGCTTGTGCAGGCTGGTCTTGTGGTTGAGCCGGCGAAAGACCGCCATGCCGTCGCCCAGGGCCTGGAAGGAGGACGCCAGCGGGGTGCCGGCAAACAAAACGGCCAGATCCTGGTACTGCCTGCGGCTGACCCGGCCCGGATCGCGCGCCAGCAGGGCCAGGCGATCTGCGATGGCCCGCCAGTCCAGGGCAGGGTCGAGGACGGAGCGCAGGCGCGCCTGCGCCGCCTGGTAGGCGCCGGCAAGGCCCTCGACCAGCAGGACGGCCTCCGCTGCCTTGGCGTCACCCGCCAGGCACCCCTTGAGCGACAGGAGAAACGCCATCTCCGCCGATTGCGGGACCGCCGGGATGCTGTCGATCTGCGCGCAGAATTCGTCGAAGGCCTGCCGGGTCCGCAGGGTTCGCCGCAGGACCTCCTGCCAGGCCTGGTCGATCTCGCGGCCGAGTTCGGGGGTGCGGGCCTGGCC
>JAGODN010000186.1 GCA_017998195.1 Desulfobulbus sp.
GCGGCGGGTAGACCCGCAGCACCGCCCGGTTGTTGAGCATGAGCGTGCCGAGGATGCCGAACTGCTTGAGCAGGGCCGCGGCCACCATGCCGGGCAGGTGCTCCTTGAGCACGTTGCGCAATCCCGGGATCTTGGCCGGCAGGTACCTGGCCTGATCGACGATGCCCTCGTCGAACTCGATGCCCACCATGAGCCCGCGGCCGCGGACCTCGCGGATCCAGTGCGGATGTTTGGCCTGGATCGCCCGCAGCCCCTGCATGAGCCGCTCGCCCAGGGTGGCGGCCCGCTGGCTCAGCCGTTCCTCCGCGTAGACCTCGAGCGCGGCCATGGCCGCGGCGCAGCAGGTGGTGCGGCCGCCAAAGGTGGAGGTCTGCACCAGGCAGTCGTGGGGGTTGTCGTAGGCGGTCTCAAAGACCCTGGTGGTGGCGACGGTGGCGCCGATGGAGGCCAGGCCGCCGCCCAGCGACTTGGCCAGGGCCATCAGGTCCGGCACCACCTGCTCGTGCTCGCAGGCGAACAGGGTGCCGGTGCGGCAAAAGCCGGTCTGGATCTCGTCGAGGATGAGCAGCACGCCGTAGCGGCTGCACAGGTCGCGGACCTGGCGCAGGTAGCCGGGCGGCGGCACGATCACCCCGGCCTCGCCCTGGATCGGCTCCAGGATCACCGCGGCCACCGCCTCCTCGCCCTCCGGCGGGTTGCTCTTGAGCAGGGCCTCCAGGGCCGCGGCGTCGCCATACGGCACGGTTTTGCCCGGCAGCAGGGGGAAGAATTCGCGCAGCCGCCGGCCGCCGGTCACTGACAGCGCGCCCAGGGTCTTGCCGTGCAGGGAATTTTCGGCGTGGATGAAACGGGGGCGTTTGCCCTTGAAATAGCGGGCCGCCAGCTTGAGCGCCCCCTCCACCGCCTCGGTGCCGGAGTTGCAGAAAAAGAACCGGTCCAGGGTGCCCGGGGTGAGCAGGCTCAGGTTGTGGGCCAGGCAGGCGGCATAGGGCGAGAGCAGCTCCTTGGACAGGTCCACCCGGTTGTGTTCCAGGATGTCGAGCAGCGCCGCCTTGACCCGGGGATGGTTGTGGCCCAGGTTGAGCGCCCCGTAGGAGGAGACGAAATCGAGGATGGCGCGGCCCTGGCCGTCGATGATGGTCGCGCCCTGGGCCGACTGCGGCTCTATGGCGGTGTATTCGCCCATCTCCAGCAGATCGACCAGGCCGGGATTGATGTACTGCCGGAACAGGGCCACGGCCTCGGCATAGGGTGTGCTGCTGACCTTTTCCAGGGCGATCCAGTCTGTTTTCATGATGTTCTCGTGTTCAGGCCGCCCCCTGGGCGGTGTAGGGGTAGGTCTGGAAGAACGGTTCCAGGGCGGTGGCGGTGCGCAGCGCCTCCATGGTGTTGCCTTCCAGGCTGATGTCGCCCTGGAAAAAACCCTGCTGGGGCGGCAGCCGACCGGCCACCACCGCCAGGAAGGTCGCGGGCTGCACCCGGTAGCCAAAGGCGCCGTCGTGTCCCGGGGCGATCTTGACCAGGCGCCCCTGGTCGATTTCCAGGGTCCGGCTGAGGTGCGGGGCAATCTCCAGCCAGAAGCGGCAGGACAGGGAAACCAGCCCGGCAAGGAGCTGCCGGCCCAAGAAATCGGGGAGAAAGCTGTCGAAGTAGGCCTCGATGCGCCCCGCCTCCGGAGGCGGCAGCACCAGCGCCCGATCTTCCTCCTTTTTGCCGGCCAGGTAGCGGCTGAAGGCGGTGAGCAGTTCGTCGGCGGTGATGGCCGGCCGCCAGTCGCGGCCGAGGATGGACTCGAGCCGGCCGCGGTCGAAACGGAGGTGCAGATCCATGTAGGCCGCATAGATGGCGGTCTTGCGGGCCAGGATCCGTTCCGCCGCGGTGGGCGGCGGGTCGGCGCAGGCCGCGGCATCGGCCAGGCAGGCGGCCCTGCGGCCAAAGGCGGTGTTGAACACCTCTTCGAGCATCCGGTTGGGACAGGGCTCGGCGCTGAGCAGGTGGAAGGTCTGGCCGTGGCTGTCGGGGCTCTCGGCGATCCGCAGGATGGCCTCGACCACGTCGTCGTCGAAGATGAACGGCAGCGAACCGGTGACGCTGCCGCGCACCCGCAGGGTGTCGCTGCGTTCCTGCCGGCGATGGGCGGCGAGCAGGACGCGAAAGACGCCGTCAAGAAAGATGAAGGGGCCGAAGGTGTTGGCCGAGGCCTGCGAAGGCTGGCGCTCGAGGATGATGCCGGGCCGGTGGACGGTCACCCGGGGGCCCGTGCCCGGCGTTCGGCGGGCGAGTTGTTCGCGCAGGAACTGCTCGCCCCGGAACTTGCTCGCCTCGTAGCTGTTGCGAAACCCCTGGCCGCAGTCGAGTTCGTGCTCGTGGAACAGGCCCTCACGGGTGCCGCGGACAAAGGCGGTGGAGACGTGGTGCAGGTGGGCGGTCGATTGCTCGGCCAGCGCATAGACATGGCGCACCCCGTCGATGTTGATCGGCTGGTACTCCGCCACGGTGGCGCCCTTGAAATCGGTGCGCGCCGCCAGATGGAAGATAGTGGTCAGCGAATCGGCCAGGCCGCGGTAGGTCTCCGGGGCAAGACCGAGTTCGGGCAGGGAGACGTCGCCCCTCAGGTGGGTGCAGCCGGGGTGGGCCAGGAAGTCGTTGTTTTTTGGCGCCTTGCGGCTGAGCACCACCACCTCCCGGCCCATGGCGAGCAGCGCCGCCACCAGCGGCCGGCCGACCACGCCGGTGCCGCCGGTGACAAGAACCCGCGGGCCGATCATGTGATCACCTGGCGGCCGGCCTGACGCTGCCACCGGGCAAAGGCGGCCGCGGTCTGCTCGGTCGTGGGCACGTCCTCGACCAGGTGACGCAGGCTGCGTTCCATGTTGGCGACGTAACCGGCTCGCAGCCCCTCGTCGCTGCAGCGCAGGGCCTTGCGGCTCCAGGCCTGGCAGTGGCCGCAGCGCTGGCAGCCGAGACGGCACTGGGGCGTGGCGCGGGCAAAGAAGTCGAGAAAGCCGTCCAGGGCCCTGTTGTCGAGCAGGATTTCCAGCGGCGGCAGACGGGTGCCGTCGTCGTTGTCGCGAAAGGCCAGCCAGTGCGGCCAGCCCAGCAGGTCGAGCAGGTTGCCGTCAAAGGACCGGGCCAGGTAGCTGCGGCACAGGCGCAGGATCTGGTCGCCCGGCAGGCCGCGCCCGGCGATCTTGAAATAGTGGATCCCGGTTTCCTCCCACAGGTGCAGGTCTTCCGGCCGCACCCAGGGGCTCTTGAGAAACTCGCTCGTTGAGCGGAGTTTGCGCAGGAAGCACCAGTTGAGATAGTACTGGTTGTAAGGCAGGCCCGCGCCGCCGCGGAGCAGGCTCTGCGACCCGAGGGCGGCCACGCAGTTGTGGTTGTACTTGAAATGGCATTGGCAGAGGCAGACCGAGTTGACGATGATTTCCAGCGGCACCGGGCTTTGCCCGCAGGCTGCCCGCAGGAACTGAAAATCCCGGTTGACCTCGACATCGAGCACGATCCGCGCCGCGCCGGCCTCATGGTACTGGTCGATGCCGGCCAGTCCGCCCACGTAGCCGATGGTCGACACCACCACCTCCAGCCGGGGCGCGGTGGCATGGATGATCTCCACCAGGTAGGGCACGGCCACGGTGACCGAGGTAACCCCGCTGTCCACGAGCAGGGCGAGCAGTTCGGCCAGCTCGGCGCGGCCCTGGTGGGTGTACTCGTGGTTGCTGTAGCTCGGGGCGTTGAGCAGGTAATTGAAGGCGATGCCCTGGTCCCTGGCCCGGGCCACGTGGCGCTGGAACTGCTCCCGGCTGACCGCGGGCAGGTATTTGGCCGGCCGGGCCGAGTTGAACGAGCCCTGCTGGAAGGAGCCGTAGAGTTCGAGCACCCGGCCGCCGCTCGCGGCGAATTCGCTGTTGAGGGCCGCGAGCTGGTCAAGAAATTCCGGGGTGAACGGGGTGGGGACGGTGAAGTGACGCATCAGGGCCGGGCCTCGGCGGTGGATTCAAGGGCAAGGGTTGCCAGGACAATGGGGTTGCGATCGGGAAAACTTTCGCCCTGCCGTTCCAGGTCGAGACGCAGGGGCGCATCCTCGAGATCCACACCGGCCAGGGAGATCCGCACCGTTTTCTCCTCGCCAGGGGCCAGGGGGTGCTCGTCCGTGCCGATCACGCAACTCCGCTCGCTCAGTCGTCGCGCCTCCCTGCCGGCCACCGGAACCAGGCGGATCTCCTTGCTGCCATAGGTGCCGGTGGGCAGGTCATGGGGCAGGTTGTTGCGCACCGTCACCTCGAACAGGCCGGCCCCCGGTGGTTTGGTCGAAACCGTCAGGGTTATGCCTCCGGGGAACCGGGCCATGCGTTCCAGGTTGATGTCGTGACTGCGGGTTGTGGCCCTT
This sequence comes from Desulfobulbus sp., assembly GCA_017998195.1. GTDB lineage: Bacteria > Desulfobacterota > Desulfobulbia > Desulfobulbales > Desulfobulbaceae > Desulfobulbus. The sequence continues at coordinate 4,391 of JAGODN010000186.1, forward strand.
TTTTCAAAGGCGACCAGCAGGTTGGAAAAGAGACCGGTCCCCTGGGTGACCGTGCGCCGCACGCTGGCCTGATGACATTCCTGGCAGGTCGGGGCGCCCTGGCGCGCGGTCGCCTGCCGCCACTGGGCATGGGTTTCGTCGTGGCAGGGGGCGCACAGCGCGGGACTGGCGTAGGCGCCGTGATCCTCCCGGATCGGGTGCGGCGACACCAGCGCGGTCGAACCATGGGGACCGTGCATGACGCCGTCAACGAGATGGCAGCTGATACAGGTGACCCCTTCCTCCCGGGCGAAGGTGCGGCTCAGCGGTTGTCCATTCCGCACGCCCAGCGGACTGTGGCAGCGCAGACACTCCTCCCCGGGCGGATCACCCGCCGCCTCCAGGAAGGTTCTGCCGATGGCGGCCTGCGCATGCACACTGCGCTGCCATTCCAGGTGCTGCTGCCCATGACAGGAACCGCAGGCCTGGGCAGTCGGGCCGGCCTCGCCCGCGGTGGGGATGTGTGTCAGGTGGTCAAAGGAGGTGCACCCGCCGAACAACGCGGTTGTGCACAGGAAAAGAGCACCGAACCGCTTGACCGAGAAAGAGCCGGAAGGGGGCCCAGGGTTCTCTTCCCTTGACATGTGCGCTCCTGTGTTGCTGGAAACCTCTGGTCAGTCGCACCAGCCGCGGTGTGTTCCTGACCCTGGCGCACCTGGCTGATGCACTGCCCCTGGCGCCATCCATTGCATCGGCAGCGAGGCGCGTTGGTCATGGACCCTGATGAAGACAGAAACCGCCCGCCTTGGTCCCGGCCGGGACTGGAGGGGGCGGCATCAGCGGGGAAAGGGCAAGGCGCCTGCTGTTGTCCTGTACCTGCTCCCTTCTACCACAAGGCAGATGAAGAAATGATGAACGGAGCGGGTCAGGACAGATGCGCGCTGCCTGATCGGACAGCATGGTGCGGTTTGTGGGGAAGCTCCCCCTGCAAAAGAGCGCGTCCAGGTGGTTGACGCGCCAAGCCCGGGGCAACGTCTCCGTTTGTTGCGCCCAGCCGAGATCTCACGAGTCGTTGTACCTCCTCTCCGTCCCCCGTGTCGTGCGCCGCGGCCACGGGTCAAGCCGCGGCGGCACCCAGCCCCCCAGGCCTCGCCGAAGCTGCACACCGGG
>JAGODN010000187.1 GCA_017998195.1 Desulfobulbus sp.
GTGATGGCCGTGGCCCGTTTGATTCCCGCCTTGGGCTTGCCAGTATTCTGGGCCCTCGCCAGCGAAACGGCGGTAGACATTGTCGGCCCTGAGTTCGCCGGGCGTGCGATTGAAAAAATCGGCTTTTGGCGACGGATGTCTGGTGGAACCGGTCAGCCGGCCGAATCGTCCACCTTAGGCCGGGGAAGGCTATCGGCTGGCCCGTTCGGTTGGTACCCGCCCGGGCCGTGCTGGCCGCTGGCCAGGGCCTGGTTGTGGTCGAGCAGTTCGTTGATGCCGGTGAACACCGCCACCACGTCCTGCGGCAGGTCGGCGCCGCTGCAGCGGCGCATGGACTCGCCGCCGCGGTGGGCGTTGATCACCGCGTGGATCTCCTCCAGCGGCCGCACCACCCGCGCGGTCAGGCCGCGGATGAAGACCACCCCGGCGAGGAACACGGCCAGGGCCATGAACACCACCCCCCAGGCGCCGGCGCGGCCGAGCTGCTGGGCCTGGCGGTCGGCCCGGACCATGGCCTCGCGGTTGATGCGCACGAGCAGCCGGGTGTCGTCGACCATGGCCGCGCGGGCCGCCGCCTCGCCCCGGAACAGGGCGGGCAGGCGCCGGTCCATGCGCTCCAGGATCTCCGGCTCCTGCGCCTCGGTGACGTTGTCCCGGGCGCGGATGAAGGCGGCCCGGAAGGCCTCCGCCCCGGCGGTCGAAAACGCGGCGTCGCTGCCGGTGCCCGCCAGGCTGGCGAGCATGTCCACGCAGGCCCCGATCGACCGTTCGTTGCGCTCGATGATCACCGCGATGGCCGGCGCCATGCGGTTGAACAGGGCGATCGCGCCCACCGCCATGAGCAGGTTGAGACCCATCAGCACCCAGGCCCCGACCCGCACCGCCTGCGCCAGCCGCATCTCACAGCCCTCCGGTGAGTTGGTGGATGGCCGCCTCGCTGGAGACGATGATCAACCGGTCGTCCGCCTCCAGCGGCTGGTGCGGGGAGGGCTGCAGCACCCGGCTGGGCGCGCCGCGGCGGATGGCCACCACCATCACCCCGAACCGTTTGGGCAGGGCCAGCTCGACCAGGCTGCGGCCGACCATGGCCGGCGGGATGGCCAGTTCGGTGAGGTGCAGATCCTCACCGAGCGGCATGTCGGAGATGACGTGCCGGTTGATCAGCCGGTTGGCGAAGCGCCGGCCGAACTCCTCCTCCGGGTTGACCACCAGGTGCGCGCCCACCAGCTGGAGGATGCGGCGGTGCATGGGGTTGTTGGCCCGGCCGATCACCCAGGGCGAGCCCATCTGGCGGAGCAGGGCGGTGCAGATGATCGACGCCTCCTTGGAGTCGTCGCCGATGGCGCACACCGCGCAGTCCCGCCGCGCCGGCTGCAGCCGGGCCAGTTCGATCTCGTCGGTGGCGTCGAGCGCCAGGGCCTCGGTGACAAAGGCCGCGGCCTCCTCCACCAGGGGTTTGTCGCGGTCCACGGCCAGGACCTCGGCGCCTTTTTCCGAGAGCGTGCGGGCCAGCGACATGCCGAACTGGCCGAGGCCGATGATGAGTACCTGCTGGGACATGGGCAACCTCTAGCCAAGGGTGATGCGGGCGTCGGGACAGCGCCGGCCGGCCGGGGCGCTGTCGCCGCCGAGCAGGGTGAACAGGGTCAGCGGGCCGACGCGGCCGATGAACATGGTCAGCATGATGATGACCTTGCCGATCCCGTCCAGGGACGGGGTGATGCCGAGGGACAGGCCCACCGTGCCGAGCGCCGAGGTCACCTCGAACAGGAGCGACCGCGCCGGCAGCGGCTGGGTGATCTGCAGGCCGAGGGCCGCCGCGGCCCAGACCAGCAGGCCGGCGCCGACCACGGTCACGGCCCGGTTGATGGTCGCCTGGGGGACGCGCCGGTTCGCCACGATCACCTCGCCGCGGCCGGTGATGTTGGCCCAGAAGGTCAGGGCGAGCACGGCGATGGTGGTGGTCTTGACGCCGCCGGCGGTGCCGCCGGGACTGCCGCCGATGAACATCCACACGTGCATGAACAAACAGGTCGGGCCGAGGACCGTGGCCAGGTCCACCGAGTTGAAGCCGGCGGTGCGCAGGGTGACTGACTGGAACCAGGCGTTGTGCAGCCGGTCGACGAGCGCCAGCCCGGCCAGCGCGTTGTCCCATTCGAACACGAGAAAGGCGAGGGCGCCGGCGAGGAGCAGGGCCGCGCTGGTCACCAGGGCTAGGCGCGGGGCGAGCGGGATGGCCCGGCCGCGCAGCCAGTCCGGCAGGAGCAGGCAGGTGGCCGGCGCCAGCCCGCCGAGCAGGATCAGCAGGGCGACCGTGTGCAGGATGAGCGGGTTGGTCTGGAAAGGCACGAGGTTCGCGCTGTGCAGGGCGAAACCGGCGTTGCAGAACGCGGAAACCGCGGTGAACAGCCCCTGCCACAGGGCCCGCGGCAGGGAGGCGCCGGCCGCCAGGAAGCCGCCGGCGAGCAGCACCGCGCCGGCCAGCTCAACCAGCAGGGTGAAACGGACGATGAGCGCCAGCGAGGCGAACAGATCCTGGTGGCTGGTCTCGGTGAGGGTGGTGAGCAGCCGCTCCTGGCGCAGTGTGAGCCGCTTGCCCAGGGCGTGCAGGCCGACCGTGGAGATGGTCATGATGCCGAAGCCGCCGCACTGGATGAGCAGCAGGATGCACGCCTGGCCCGGCAGGGTGAAGTCGCGGGGCGTGTCGAGCACGGTCAGGCCGGTGACGCAGACCGCGCTCACCGCGGTGAAGGCCGCGTCCACCAGGGCGATGGGGCGGCCGTTCGCGGCCCAGGGCAGCTGCAGCAGCAGGGTGCCGAGCAGGCACAGGCCGAGGAAGGTGGTGATCAGCACCCGCGCCGGATGGTTGAGCAGGGGTTCCCACCAGTGCTCCCGGAAGTCACCGGCCGACCCGGGCCGGGGCAGCAGGGCAAGGGGCGCCAGGCTGGCGGCAATGGCGGCCGGCGCTGCCAGTCCGACCTGCAGGGCCAGTGCCCCGCCGGCTCCCGCGACCAGCAACAGCGCCACCCAGGCGATCCGTTGCAGACCGGTGCGGGCCAGGGTCGCCCAGCAGAGAACCTGGGCCTGGGCGAGGAGCAGGGCTGCGAGCAGGGCGGTGTCGCCGGCCGCCAGGTGGCGCGGGTTGAGCACGAGGGCGGTGAGCGCGACCGGCAGGAGCGTCCACAATCCGCCCCGGGCGCAGCGCAGGCGATGCTCGTGCGGATTAGCCAGCGGCCCCCGCAGCGGTTGCGGCCGGAAGCCAAGGAGGAAACTGGTCGCCTGGATGAGCGCCACCCCGCCGGCCAGGGCGCTGAGCGGATCACGAACAAGCACGGGCAGGACGACAAGGGCGGAAGCGGCCAGGGCGACCAGGGCCGCACCCTTGGCTGCGGTTGCTTTCCGGACGAGCAGCAGGGCCGCCGCCAGCAGGCAGAGCGCGGCCGCCGCGGCGCCGAGCAGCCGCCAGCCCGCCGGCTGCCCGTGCGTCACACCGGCGCAGGCGAGCAGGAAAGGGCAGGGGGCGAGCACCAGGAGCGCGCCGGCAGGAGCGGCGCCGGCCAGGGACGAACGGGAACCGGCAGGGGATGGGGTCACGGCGGCGGCCTTCAGGTCGGCGGACTGGCAGGCGGGATTTCGCGGCAGGCGCGCATGGTACACCCCGGGGATGGGTCGGGCTGGCAATCATTGTCCCGCAGCCGCGGGCGGCCCGGAACGCTCAGGCGGCGATCATACCCCCGGTCGCCCGCTTTCTGCAACAGGCGATCCGCTGGCCTGCGGCCGGTGCCAGGGGTTCTGCCCCGGATTGCTGGCTTGAAGATCAAAAAGGATAAAAATACTATCCGATTAATCTCTGAAATTCCTTCCTGTGCAGGGGGGCTGTCCAGGGGTAGTGTTGCCTTGGACACGGGCCTGCGGCCGGCCGGCAGGTGGATCGGCGCGGTCTGGCAGGGCCCACGGCAAACACCACAAGAGAGGTGCATCATGGCAAGACGATTTGATTTCTGGACCCACGGGGTGACAACCGTCCTCGAATCGCCGGAGTTGGCCCGGCGGGTGGAACACAAGGGCAACATCGGCACCGCGGTGGAGCAGGAGGCGAACACCAGCGCCTGGTTCCACCTCCCGCTTACCACGCCCACGGTGATCGAGGACGACGTTGCCATCTACCTGCGGCGCTTCGGCCTCAAGGCCACGGTCAACGACAATGCCAAGATCGACCTGCTCCACCTGCGCAGCGGCACCCGCCTGGTGTGGAGCCGGGACGTGTCCTACGTGGGCCGGGTCATCGACGAGACCTTTGACGTCGAGCCCGACATCACCACCGGCGGCGCCACGGCGGGTTTGGTGCTGTGCGTGCACGTCCAGTTCCTCAGCGGGGCGCCGCGCGGCCGGGTCGAATTCCACGGCGCGGGCGGCCATTTTTCCTGAACCGTCGGGCGCGGAGAACAGGGGGAGGACACCATGACCATTCCGGTCGCATCGATCGAAAACGGCCAGATCCTGTGGGTGAAGGTGAACACGGACCGTCACGCCAACGAGCGCTTGTGGATGTTCTCGGGCGTGGCCGTGCTGGAATCCTGGCACCGGACCGACCAGGACCACTGGGGCAGCGAGGACGTTGCCATCTCCATGCGCACCATCAGGGGTGCGCCCGTCATCCGCCCGAACCAGTGGGTGGATGCGGTGGCCATGGCCGCACCCGCCTCGGTCCAGTTCCGTGAGAGCGCCTCCCGGGACCGGATCGGTTTTTCCGTGGATTCGTTCGCGCCCTGGCAGCCTGTCGGCGATTTCCCGGAAGACTATGGCCTGAACGTGCGCATCAGCCTGCGCGGCAACGAGGCCTGGTTCTATCGCCTCAGCTTCCAGCTGAACGTGCTCACCCGGGATGTGGGTTGAGGGTGAAGAGACGGGCGCTGCTGCAGCCAGGATAAAAACTGCTGAAAACAGTCTGATCGGAAGCTGATGGCAGGGAGCATTGCGGGGCGGACCGGCCGGCGTGTGCGGCGCGCCGGCTGCTCGCGTGCGGCGGGCACCGCGGCATGGTCAGCGGTCGGGGGCGACCTCCCTGCCGGGTGCGGCCTGTCGCGCCCCGTCGCTCATGGCAGGCCGTCGGAGCGGAGTTTGTGCAGCGCGGCCGCCAGAAACCGGAAGCCGATTTTTTCCTGCTCGAGCCGGACAGAACCGCCCCACGTTTGCTGCCGCAACTCGTCGTACAGGGTTTGCTCGTCCGTGGTCAGGCGAGGGAGAATACCGGTCTGCGGCTGCGGCTCGACCCCCCAGAGTTGCCGGTGGGCCAGCAGGGTTTCCCGGTCCATGAGAAAAGAGACGGTGTTGGGAAAGAATCCGCGCAGCTGGCTGAGAATGGCAAAGCCGTGGGTATCGATGTCCCCCCAGTAGAGGATATTCTTTTCCTGCAGCCAATGCGCGGCGGTCAGAGTGGCAAAGCCGTACCCCGCGCCGAAGAGCACCATCGCCTCCGGGACGTTCGGGAACGCCAGGAAGTTGATCTCGTTTTCGGTGATGAACACCGTGGTGACC
>JAGODN010000188.1 GCA_017998195.1 Desulfobulbus sp.
CGGTGGCCGGCCACGTGCGGCAGCACCTGCTGCACGTCCTCGGGCAGCACCCAGTCGCGGCCGGCCAGCAGGGCCCAGGCCCGGGCCGCGCGCAGCAGGGCGAGACCGGCGCGGGGCGACAGGCCGAAGGCGAACCGGCCGGAAAGGCGGCTGGCCTCGAGCAGGTCCTGGACATAGCCGACCAGGTGGTCGGCCAGGTGCACCGACTGCGCCCGGCGCTGCAATTGCAGCACCCGGTCGGCGTCGAGCAGGGGGGTGATGTCGGTCACCGGTTCGCGGTCACCGGCGAGCAGCTGGCGTTCCGCCTCCCGGTCCGGGTAGCCGAGCGTCAGGCGGAACAGGAAGCGGTCGAGCTGGGATTCGGGCAGGGGATAGGTGCCGGCCTGCTCCAGCGGGTTCTGGGTGGCGATGACGAAAAACGGCGCGGGCAGGGGCCGGGTTGCGCCCTCCAGCGACACCTGGCGCTCTTCCATGGCCTCGAGCAGGGCGCTCTGGGTCTTGGGGGTGGTGCGGTTGATCTCGTCGGCGAGCAGGATGCGGGTGAAGATCGGGCCGGGGTGAAAGGTAAAACTGGCGCTTTGCTGTTCGAACACGCTCACCCCGAGGATGTCGCCGGGCAGCATGTCGCTGGTGCACTGGATGCGGCGGAAATCAAGGCCGAGCACGCCGGCCAGGGCCTTGGCCAGGGTGGTCTTGCCGATGCCGGGGATGTCCTCGATGAGCAGGTGGCCCTCGGCGAGCAGCGAGCAGAGGGCGAGCAGGATCTGCGGTTCCTTGCCGAGCACGAAGCGCCCGGTCTCGGCGATCACCCCGGCGAGCAGTTCGGCCAGGGCAGCGGGACGGTCCGGGACGGAGGACGAAACAGGGACGGGTGTGGGAAGCATGGTCGGGCCTGTGCCAGAATTTTCGCGGGAATCATGTGCGGGCTACCATAGGAATGATTCCCGATCTGGCAAGGGCAACCGGGCGGAAAACGGGACCGCGGGGGTGGTGTCGGTCAGGGTGCGGTGGCCGGCCGGTGCGGTCGCTCGTGGTCGAAATCACCCAGCGGCCGCTGGAAGGTGTAGGCGGCCGGATCGGCCACCAGGCTGCCCCAGGTCTCGTCGGTGTTGCCGCCCAGGGCGGCGAAGGGCCAGGAAACGAGAAAGATCGCGGCCCCGGCCACCGTGGCCACGGCGCCGGCGGGTCGGGCGACCACCAGGTCCACGGTCATGGCGGCCGGGTCGCGGCGGGCGGTGGTGGGCGCGTTGACGTCCCGGGCGGCGACCGCTGAGGTGTACTCGGGCCGGGCGGTCAGGGCGCCGGTGGACGAGGGCGGAACAACCGTCGGTTGGCCCTCCCCGGTCGGATCAGCGGCCACGGGAGCGGTCACCGGCGGCGGGGCAACCGGGTCCGCCACCGGCGCGGCGGCCTGGGGCGGGTTGTCGGGCGGGGTGACGGCAGGGGGCCGGGCGGTCCGCGTCGGCCCGGCGCAGGCGGTGAGCAGCAGGGCGGCCAGGACCAGGCCGGTCAGGGGACGGTGCGGGCGGATGGTCATGACCGGTGCTCCTTGGCGGTTGCCGTGGCTGGGGGCGAACGGATCAGTCGAGGATGAACTGGCTGAGCAGTTCCCGGGCAATGGCGTCGAGCATGGGCCACTCGATGGCCGGGGCCTCGAAACTGATGTGGAAGACCATGTCGCGGCTGTCCACGCCGATGACGCTGTGGTGCACGACGACCCGGCCCACGGTCGGCCGCTGCTCCGCCACCCGGGCCACGTACATGGGCGTGGGGCCGCTCTCCACCACGGCCGAGCGCAGGACCTCCGCGTTGCCCACCACCTCGGCGATGAAGGTCTCCGCGTACTGGCTGGGCGACACCCCGAAGCGGGCGTTGACGCCCCGCTCGCGCCTAACCTTGAGCCCGGCGAAGAAGTCATTGCTGCGGCGCAATTTCTCGCGGGTGATGAAGAGCAGGTCAGCCTGGTCGGCCGTGTCCTCGCGCACGTACCAGTCCTCGGGCTGCAGGTAGGAGCCGGCGCCGTTTTTGGCGGTGTACCAGGAAAAGCCCTTGGGCTCCTCCGGCAGGCCGGAGGCCTTGCGGGCGCAGCCGGTGCAGACAAGGGCAAGGAGGACGAGGATCGGGACAAGGGGAAGAAAACGTCGCATGGAATGAACAGGTGGCGGTTGGGCCGCATCGCCGGCTCGGAGCTGACCGGCCGGTTCGGGCGGGCGTTGTTTCATCGGGCCCACGATACCGTTTCGGCCGTGGTCTTGGCAATCGCTTCCTGTGCGTCGGCCGGCACCATCATTGTTTTTCTCCGGTGCCGCCATTCGGGTTGCGGACCGGAGTGCTGCTTGACGAAACGGGCGCGGATCGCTATGTTTCAGAATATGAAAATATGCTCATATATAAAAAAGAAGGAGCCGGCCGTGACCGCCACTGACGACCAGGACCGCTGCCAGGTCCGCTGCATCCACCCTGACCGCATCGCCCAGGCCCGTGCGGCCGCCCTGCCGAACAGGGAAACCGAGACCCTGGCCAGCCTGTTCAAGGCCATGGGCGAGCCCAACCGGCTGCGTATCCTCTGGGCGCTGACCGGGGGGGAGATGTGCGTCTGTGACCTGGCGGGCTTGCTCGAGGCGAGCGAATCCGCGGTCAGCCACCAATTGCGCCTGCTCCGCCAACTGGCGCTGGTACAGAATCGTCGCCAGGGCCAGGTGCTCTACTACCGGCTGGCTGACGACCACATCCAAACCCTCGTGCGCACCGCGCTCGAACACATTCGGGAGTGAACCGAGAAGCCGCCATGGACCTGCTGCTCACCTTTCTCGGTGCCGCCTGGCACCTGCTCGAACAGTCCGCCCTGTACATCCTCCTCGGCCTGGTCATCGGCGGCCTGCTCAAGGTCTTCCTGTCCGCGGATTTTGTCGCCGCCCACCTGGGCCGCGGCCGGTTTGCGCCGGTGTTCAAGGCCGCCCTGCTCGGCATTCCCCTGCCGCTCTGTTCCTGCGGGGTGCTGCCGGCGGCGGCGCAGCTGCGCCGCCAGGGCGCCAACCGGGGCGCCACCGCCGCCTTTCTCGTGGCCACGCCCGAGTCCGGGGTCGACTCCATCGCCGTGAGCTGGGCCCTGCTCGACCCGCTGCTCACCGTGGCCCGGCCGGTGGCCGCCTTTGTCTCGGCCGTGGCCGCCGGCGTGGCAGAGAACCTGTTCTTTTTCCGCGAGGACGGCCCGCAGGCCGGCCGCACCGTGCTGCCCATGGCCACCGCCTGCCAGGGCGGCTGCTGCGGCGGCAATGCACCGGCCCCGACGTCCTGGGCCAGGCTGCGCGAGGGGGCGCGCTACGCGGTGCACGACATCTGGGGCGACCTGGCCGGCTGGTTCTTCGTCGGCCTGGCCGTGGCCGCGGCCATCACCGTGTTCGTCCCGGACGACCTGATCAGCCGCCACCTGGGCGGCGGCATGACCGCCATGCTGCTCATGCTGGTGGCCGGGATTCCCATGTACATCTGCGCCACCGCGTCCACGCCCATCGCCGCGGCCCTGATCCTCAAGGGCGTCAGCCCGGGCGCGGCCCTGGTCTTCCTGCTGGCCGGGCCGGCCACCAACGTCACCGCCCTGGCGGTGATCGTACGCATCCTCGGCAAGGGGGGCGCGGCCGTGTACCTGGCGGCCATTGCGGTGGTCAGCGTGGTCTGCGGACTGGTGGTCGATGGACTCTACCTGGCGCTCGGCCTGTCGGCCGCCGCCACCCTGGGCGAGGTGGCCGAGACCCTGCCCGAGTGGCTGCTGCTCGCCGCCACCGTGGTCCTGCTTCTCTGCACCCTGCCGGCCCTGGTCCGCTGGCTGGGGCGACTCCGACCAATGGCGGGCTGAGCGACCGATCGCCGACCGGCAGCGGCAAGCGGGGCGTGCCGATGAGGCGCGCCTTTTTTTGTCGGGTTGTGCGGACGGGTAAGACGGAAGGGCAGGGGCGGCGAACGCCGCCCCCGATGGGACGCCCGGCGTGGTCAGCCGGGACCGGGACGTTACTTCTTGGTTCCCGTTTCGGTGGTGTAGCGCCAGGTCTTTTTGAACGGGTTGAACACCAGGCAGGGGCATTCGGCGCCCTTGATCACCCGGTCGGCGATGCTGCCGATGAGGATCTTTTCAAACCCCTGGGCGCCGTGGGTGCTGAGGATGATCATGTCGGCGTTGTGCTGGTCGGCAAAGGTGAGGATGGCCTCGGCCGGTTCGCCGCCGAGCACCTCGCCCCGGCAGGTGACCTTGCCCTTGTCCAGGTTGCGGAGGAAGTCCTTCATCTTCCTGTCCGCATGGGCGGCCAGGTTTTCGCCCAGCCGGGCCAGGGTGTCCGGGTCGAAATCGGTGTAGTCGACCACCCGCCGCATGATGTGGACAAAGGTGATCCGCGCCCCGAAGGTGGCGGCGATGGCCAGGGCGAACCCGGCCTGCAGGTCCGAATGGGTGTAGAAATCCACGGGCACGACAATGTGTTCGATCGCTTTCATGGCAGACCTCCTGGATGTTGAGGGCAGGGGAGCGGCGGGCGCCTCCGTGCCCTGCCGGAAGGTCTTCCGGTGCGGCAGCACTGTGTTCCGGAAGAGCACCGATGGGATCGTCCGCCTGCTGTTGCCCCTGTACCCTAGCAGCCCGGGCCTTGGGGGACAACCAAAAAGCCCCGAACAGGGGCCCGCGGCAGTGGGGGTGGGACTGCGGTCCGGCTGGTGCCGGCAGCAGCATTGAAGAAGGCCCGGCCGGGGGGCGCACCCCGGCCCGGGCTCAGCGCGAAGGGGGCGGCGCCGCAGCCGCGGTATCACCACCCTCCGCTGCGGTCTGTTCACCAGAGGACGCGGGCCCGTTGGCTGCCTGGGGACCGGTGTCCTCGTTCGTGCAGTAGTCGCTGCTGCTGTCCATGCCGGTGTGGCCGTGCCAGCAGTCCTCGGCCCAGTCCATTTCCTGGATGTTGTTCATGCGCGTTTGTCCCTTGTCGTTGTCCTGGTGCGGTCGTTCGGCCCCTGTGGACCGGCAGGGCGCTCACCCGGCCGGGCCGGTGAGTTTGAGGCCGACGATGCCGGCGACGATCAGACCGACGCAGACCAGCCGGCCGACGGTGGTCGGTTCCTCGAACAGGACGATGCCGAAGAGCATCGTGCCCACCGCGCCCACCCCGGTCCACACCGCATAGGCCGTGCCCACCGGCAGGGTGCGCACCGCCACCCCGAGCAGCCAGACGCTCACCGCCATGGACGCCAGGGTCCACACCGTGGGCCACAGCCGGCTGAACCCCTCGGTGTATTTCAGGCCGATGGCCCAGCCGATCTCGAACAGCCCCGCGATGAACAGCAGTCCCCAGGCCATGGTCGCTCCAACCCCCTGCGGGACCGCGCCCGCGTTGTCTCTCCGTGCCCGCCAATCCGGGCGTGTCCCTTCCTCTAGCGCTCCCGCGGCCGCAGGACAACAAAAAAGCGGGCCGGAGCAACCGCTCCGACCCGCCCTGTCCTGCGGACGGCATTACCTTGAGTCGATCACACCGGCACGTCACTCATGGCGATTC
>JAGODN010000189.1 GCA_017998195.1 Desulfobulbus sp.
TCCGCGACCTGTACGCCTTTTTCCTCGAGCACGAGTTCCCGGCCAGCGGCCTGGCCTCCTGCTGCCGGCTGCGCGAGCCGCCGGCCACCGGTGCGGACGAGCGTCGCCGGCACCGCCGGGTCTGCGACTTCATCGCCGGCATGACCGACCGCTACGCCCTGACCCTGTACACGCATATTTTCATGCCCAAACCCTGGAGTGTCCTCTAGGCGCCCCTTCACCGATCCCCGAGCGGCGCCTGTCCGGCGCCACTGACCGCAGCCCATGAACGATACCGCACCGCATTCCGACAAAGACACCCTGCCCAAGGCCTACGAATTCGCCGAGGTCGAACAGCGCTGGTACGCCCGCTGGCTGGACGACAAGACCTTCAGCGCCCGCATGGACGAGGGCAAGCCGGCGTTCTCCATCGTCATCCCGCCGCCCAACGTCACCGGCGTGCTCCACATCGGCCATGCCCTGAACAACACCCTGCAGGACCTCCTGGTGCGCTACCACCGCATGCGCGGCGACAACACCCTGTGGGTGCCGGGCACGGACCATGCCGGCATCGCCACCCAGAACGTGGTCGAACGCCAGCTGGCCACCGAGAACCTGAGCCGCCACGACCTCGGCCGGGACAGGTTCATCGAGCGGGTCTGGGCCTGGCGGGAGGAGAAGGGCGGCACCATCATCAACCAGTTGAAGCGCATGGGCGCCTCCTGTGACTGGGACCGCGAGCGGTTCACCATGGACGAGGGGCTGTCGCGGGCGGTGCGCGAGGTGTTCGTCCGGCTGTACAAGGAAGGCCTCATCTACAAGGGCGACTACATCGTCAACTGGTGTCCGCGCTGCCACACCGCGCTCGCCGACGACGAGGTCGAGCACGACCCCACGGACGGCAAGCTCTACCACATCCGCTACCCTTATGCCGACGGCTCGGGCCACGTGGTGGTGGCCACCACCCGGCCGGAGACCATGCTCGGCGACACCGCGGTGGCGGTCCACCCGGACGACGAGCGCTACCAGCACCTGCGGGAGATCGGCATCAGCCTGCCGCTCACCGGCCGCACCATCCCGGTGGTGTTCGACCACCACGTGCAGCGCGAGTTCGGCACCGGCGCGCTCAAGGTCACCCCGGCGCACGACCGCGACGACTACGAGATCGGTCTGCGCCACGACCTGCCGCGGCTCAAGGTGATGGACGACAAGGGCGTGATGAACGAGGCCGCCGGCAGCTACGCCGGGCTTGACCGGTTCGCCTGCCGCCAAAAGATCGTCAGCGACCTGCAGGAACAGGGCTTCCTCGAGCGCATCGAGGACTACCAGCACGCGGTGGGCAAATGCTACCGCTGCAGCACGGTGGTCGAGCCGACCACCTCCAAGCAGTGGTTCGTCAGCGTTCGCCCGCTGGCCGACAAGGCGGTGGCCGCGGTTCAGGAAGGCCGCATCAGGCTCTACCCGAACACCTGGTACCGCACCTTCTACAGCTGGATGGAGAACATCCGCGACTGGTGCATCAGCCGGCAGATCTGGTGGGGCCACCGCATCCCGGCCTGGACCTGCGAGGGCTGCCGCCAGCTGGTGGTCGACGTCGAGGAACCGGACGTGTGCCCGTTCTGCGGCTCGACCCGCCTGCGCCAGGAAGACGACGTGCTCGACACCTGGTTCAGCTCGGCCCTGTGGCCCTTCTCCACCCTGGGCTGGCCGGCGCAGACCAAGGAACTGGCCACCTTCTACCCGACCTCGGTGCTCATCACCAGTTTCGACATCCTCTTCTTCTGGGTGGCGCGAATGATGATGATGGGCCTGCACTTCATGGACGAGGTGCCCTTCCGCGACGTCTACCTGCACGCGCTCGTGCGCGACAAGTTCGGCAAGAAGATGTCCAAGTCCACGGGCAACGTCATCGATCCGCTGGTGATGATCGGGCAGTACGGCACCGACGCCTTCCGCTTCACCCTCACCGCCTTTGCCGCCCAGGGTCGCGAGATCCGCATGGACGAGGAGCGCATCGACGGCTACCGTCGTTTCATCAACAAACTGTGGAACGCGGCCCGCTTCGCCCAGATGCACCTGGCCGAGGCGGACCCGGGGATCACCGCCCGGGCCGCCGACCCGAAGGGACTTGCCCTGGCTCACCGCTGGATCCTCAGCCGGGTGAACACGACGATCAAGGATGTGCGGGCCGCGCTCGACGGCTACAACTTCAACGAGGTGGCCTCGGCCAACTACCAGTTCGTCTGGCACGAGTTCTGCGACTGGTACCTGGAGTGGATCAAGGCGGACCTGTTCAGCGACGATCCTGCGGTCCGCGACCAGGCCCGCGGCGTGCTGCTCACCGTGCTCGAGCAGGTGCTCAAGCTCATGCACCCGATCACGCCCTTTGTCACCGAGGAGATCTGGAGCCGGCTGCCCGGCGAGCGCACCTCGATCATGGTCGAGCCCTTCCCGGAGGCCAACCCCGCCTGGGACGACCCGGCGGCGGAGTCGGCCATGGACCTGGTCATGGGCGTGATCTCCGGCCTGCGCACCATCCGCACCGAGGCCGAGGTCCACCCGAGCGCGAAAATCGAGGCGCTCATCCTCTGCCCCGACCCGGCCAGGCGCGCCCTGCTCGAGGAGCACGCGGCGGCCATCGGCGCCATGGTGCGCGCCGGCAAGCTGGCCATCGAGGCCGGGGGAACCGTGCCCGACGACGCCGGCCACGCCCTGGTCCAGGACGTGGAGCTGGTGGTGCCGCTCAAGGGGCTCATCGACGTGGCCGGCGAGTTGGAGAAACTGGCCAGGGAACAGGCCAGGCTGGACAAGGAACTGGCGCGGATCGTGGCCAAGCTCGGCAACGATCAGTTCATGGCCAACGCCCCGGCGGCGGTGGTCGCCAAGGAACGGGACAAGGAGGCCGAGGTCCGCGCCCGGCTCGCCAAGGCCCTCGAATCCAGCCAACGACTGAACAAACTGTGCTGACATGGATACCTTTCTGCTCGACACCCTGCTGCGGCCCTTCCTCGCCGAGGACCTGGAGCACGGCGACATCACCACCGAGGCGATCTTCGCGCCCAGCGACCAGGCCCGGGCCGGGTTCATCGCCCGCCACCCGATGACCGTGGTCGGCATGGCCACCGTGGCCACGCGGGTGTTTCAGCTGCTCGACCCGAGCGTCCGCTGCACGGACGCGGTCGCGGACGGTACCCGGGTGGAGACCGGCGCCGAACTGCTCACCCTGGAGGGCTGCACCCGCACCCTGCTGCGGGGCGAGCGGGTGGCGCTCAACCTGGCGCAGAGGCTCTGCGGCATCGCCACCCTGACCTCGGCCTTTCTCGACCGGGTCAGCCACACCGGGGCGCGCATCGTCGACACCCGCAAGACCACGCCCGGGCTGCGGCTCCTGGAAAAGTACGCGGTGCGCGCCGCCGGCGGCCGCAACCACCGCTACAGCCTGAGCGACGGGGTGCTCATCAAGGACAACCACATCGCCGCCTGCGGCTCGATCACCGAGGCGGTGCGGCGGGTGCGGGCCCGGGTGCCGCACACCATCAACGTCGAGGTGGAAACCGACACCCTGGCCCAGGTGGAGGAATGCCTGGCCTGCGGCGTGGGCGTGATCCTGCTCGACAACATGGACCCGGCCACCCTGCGTGCGGCCGTGACCCTGGTCGACGGCCGGGCGATCTGCGAGGCCTCGGGCGGGGTCAATCTGGACACGGTGCGGGCCATCGCCGAGAGCGGGGTGGACATCATCAGTGTGGGCGCGCTCACCCACAGCGCCCGCTCCTGCGACATCGGCATGGACTGGCGCGGCTGAGGCCAGCAGATCGGCACCGGGTCGGAAACAGCACTACGGGTAAACGGAGGGAGGCCGGGATGAACAAACGCCTGTTCGTGGCCATCGACCCGCCGGAGGAGGTGCGGACAGAACTGGCCGGGATCTGCTGCGGCCTGCCCGACGCCCGCTGGACGCCGGTCAGCCAGCTGCACCTCACCCTCTGCTTCATCGGCGAGGTGGACGGCAGCGGGTTTCTCGACATCCGCGAGGCGCTGGCGGAGTGCACGGTCGCGCCCTTTGCCCTGCGGGTGCGCGGGGTCGGTCATTTCCCGCCGCGCGGACTGCCGCGGGTGGTGTGGGCCGGGATCGAGCGCAGCGAGCCGCTGCAGGTGCTGCAGCGCAAGATCGTCACCCGCCTGTTCCAGCTCGGCCTCGAGCCGGACAACCGTCGCTTCAGCCCGCACCTGACCCTGGCCCGGCTGCGCGACACCCCGCCGGCCAAGGTCGGCCGCTGGCTGGAGCACAACGGCCTGTTCACCACCGGCCCGTTCACCGTGGACCGCTTCCTGCTCTACTCGTCCGTGCTCGGCCGCAAGGGCGCCAGCCACGCGGTGGAGCAGGAGTACCCGCTCGGCAGCTGAAGGCGACGCACAAAAAAAGCGGCCGCCGGGAAGATCCCGGCGGCCGCTGAATCGGCTGGAGGCGACGAGCGGATTTGAACCGCTGAATAATGGTTTTGCAGACCATTGCCTTACCCCTTGGCTACGTCGCCTGACGTGCCGGCACATATACCATAGTTTTTTTTTTTGACAAGGGAAAACCACCCCATGGGAACCACACTCGCGGCCCTGGTGCAGGACCACGAAGAAGGACTGCGGCAGCTGCAGGAGCGGATCGGCTACGCCTTCCGCGACCTGCAGCTGCTGCAGCTCTCCCTCGTGCACAGCAGCTTCGCCTTCGAGCGGCTCGACGACGGCCGCCACAACGAAACCCTCGAATTCCTCGGTGACGCGGTCCTCGACCTGACCGTCGGCGCCATCCTCTTCAACCGCTTCCCGGAACTGCGCGAGGGCAAGCTCACCCGGCTGCGCTCCGCCCTGGTCAACGAGAGCGGTTTGGCCACGCGGGCCCGCGAGATCGACCTGGGCCGCCACCTGCTGCTCGGCCGGGGCGAGGACGCTTCGCACGGCCGGGAGAAGCCCTCCATCCTCAGCTGCGCCTACGAGGCCCTGGTCGGCGCCATCTTCCAGGACGGCGGCTATGACCGGGCCCTGGCCTTTGTCCGCCGCTTCTTCGAGCCGCACATCGACGCCCACCAGGAGCAGCTGCTCAGCGCCGACGCCAAGAGCAGCCTGCAGGAGCTGCTCCAGGAGCGGTTCAACGAAGGGCCGGAGTACGTGCTCGTGGACGAGGAAGGCCCGGCGCACGCACGCCTGTTCTCCATCGCGGTCACCTTCCAGGGCGAGGAACTGGGCACGGGCATGGCCTCGAGCAAGAAGGAGGCGGAGCAGCAGGCGGCCCGCGTCGCCCTCGCCCACCTGCGCCGGCGGCGCGACTGAGGCCGGGGCAGGTTCATGGCCCTGGTCATCCCGGTGTTCATCCCGCACGAAGGCTGTGCCCACCGCTGCCTGTTCTGCAACCAGCACAGCCTGAGCGGCCAGTCCCCGCCGGTCGGCGGCCCGGAGGTGGCCGCGACCATCGCCCTGTGGCTCGACCGCTGCCGGCCGGAGCGGCGCCGCCAGGTGCAGGTGGCCTTCTACGGCGGCAGCTTCACCTGT
>JAGODN010000190.1 GCA_017998195.1 Desulfobulbus sp.
CGTTGAAGAACAGGTCGATGGCGTCGCGGCGGTTCTCCACCGAGGTGCGCAGGGTCTCCCTGACCTTGTCCGTGTAGATGCGGTCAAACAGCCCGTACAGGCTGAGGTTGACGAACAGGAGCGGAATGACGGAAAAGCCGATGATGGCCAGGCAGTGGCGCCACCAGAGCATGCGGTAGTTTCGATCCATGGTGCACTCCTCGCGTCGGCGCGATCGGTACGGTGGCCTGTGACCGGCAACACCCGGCCCGGACTGGCGGGCCGGGCTGGCTGTAACCACTACAAAGGGCGGCAAATATTGTCAATTCTTTTCAGACTGGCGGTTCCGCGGCCGCCCGGGGCGCGGGTCCGTCCTGTTCGTCGGCAAAACAGGCGACGTCGCCGGGGCGCACCGGCCAGGAGGGATCGACGTGCAGCAGCACCTCGTTGTTCTCGCATCCGGACACCCGTGCCGTGCACACCTGTTCCCCGCCCGGCCGATAGATGGTGCAGGCCCTGCCCGGGCGGAGGTTCACCGCCGGGGGCGGTTCGCAGGCGGCCTCCGTGCCCTGGTCGGTACGCCGGGCCCGGTAGATCTCGCCGCAGCGGTGGGCGTGCAGGTGACGGGTCCAGAGTCGGCCGCAGAGGAAGTTGGCCGCCCCGGCGAACAGACCGACGAGGGCGAAGCCGAGGGCAAAGGCGTAGGGGCTCTGCCCGGTGAGCCGGGTCAGGCGCGAGGGGGAATGGGCGTTGCGGGCGGCCAGGTCGGGCCAGACGCGCACCTGAAAGACCAGGGCCGGGTTCTGTTTTTCGCCGTATCGGTCGTGGACGGTGAGCAGGTGGCTGCCCTCGCGGGCCTCCGCGGCCACTTCGATGGCGCCCCGCCACATCGCCCCGCCGAACCAGAAGCCGGCGAACACCGCCCGCGGCACCAGGCGGACCGAGCCGTCCGCGGGTTCACCGTCGATGACGAAGGCGTCGATGGTCTCGGTGCGCGGCGGCATGGGGCCGCTGATGGCGAAACTGGTGCCGGGGAGGAGTTCGATCAACCCACGGTTACCGGCCAACCCGCCGACCAGGGCGTCGGCCAGGGAGAGCAGGGCCAGGGCCAGCAGGGCCATGGCCACTAGGCCGGTGCGCCTCTGCCAGAGGAGGAAGTCCGAGCCGGCGGTCATGCGGGGCGGCGGCAGCGGCGGAGAAGGTATTTGCCGGCGAAGCCGAGGGCCAGGGTGGGCAGCAGCAGGGCGAAGATGGTCTTGAAGAAGGTGAGGTTGAACTCGTCCGGGGTGAGCGCGGCCCGGTACATGGCCAGGAACAGGGCGCCCAGCATCAGGCAGTTGACCGTGACCACGAGCAGTTTGTGCAGGAGGAAGGCGGTGTATTCGGACATGGCGGACCTCCCGGGAAGGGACGGGCGGGGAAGACCCCGCCCGTCCGCGCCGGCTGACTATTTCTTGAAGATATCGGTTTTGGACACGTTCATGAAGCGCAGCGCCTGACCGGCGGTCTTGAAGTAGATGCGGACTTCGTCACCGGCATCCCAGGTGGACTCGGGATAGGCGAAGTAGTTGTCCGGAACCGAGAAGGTGCAGAGCATCTTCTGGCGGCCGGAGTACACGGTGATGGTCCGCTTCTCCTGATCGATCACCGGGAACTTCTTGGCCTTCTTGGCCGCCTTGTCATAGACCAGGGGGTGGTCCTTGTCAACCGGCTGCTGCAGGTCGACGATGGTGATGGGCACGAACGCCAGCTTCTGGGTGGTGAAATCGTAGATCTCGATCTCCTTCTTCTCGGTGTCCAGCTTCAGCCGCTGCCCGGCCTTTGGTTCAGGCCCGGTCTCCTTGGGGTCGACCGGCAGCTTGAAGACCGCGGGCGGCAGCACGTCGTACACCGGATGCAGGGTGTCCATGGCGCTGTCGTGGATGACGGTGACTTCCTTCTTCTCCTTGTCAAAGGCGATGACCCGCCCCTGTTCGACCTTGCCGTACTTGTCCTTGTCACATCCTGCCAGGGTCAGGGCCATGGCGAGGGCAGCCGCGGTGAGCAGTATATGCTTGATGTTCATCAGAGTCTCCTTGGATCGCGCGGTTAGATGTTCTGCTGCTTCATGGCCAGTTCTTTTTTCACGCCCTGCACCATCTTGACGAAGATGTAGGCCGACATGGCGGCGATCAGACCGAGCACCAGCCAGGTGGCGCCGATGTCGAGGGCCTTCTTGTAGGCCGGCAGCCAGGGCTGGACCAGCTTCATGAGGATGGAGACCATGCAGCCGAGCACCGCGTAGCCGAACATGATGCGGATGCCGTAGCCCTTGATGTACTTGGTGGCCACTGCGCCCACCTGCGCGCCGCAGGCGGCGCCGACCAGCATGATCATGGCGGCGACCAGCTCGGTGCGGCCCTTGAAGGTGTAGGTGGCGGCGCCGTACAGGCCGGAGATGGCTACTTCGAACAGGTCGGTGCCGACGGCGACGTGGGTCGGGCAGCCGATCAGGTAGATCAGGGCGGGCATGCGGATGAGACCGCCGCCGATGCCGAGGATGCCTGCCAGCCAGCCGGTGAGGAAGCTGACGATGATCGGCAGCCAGGCCGAGCAGGTGATGCCGGCGGCCTTCAGGTGGACCATGGGCGGGATCTTGATCTTGTGCAGGGTCTTGTGCCACTCCACGCCGGTGGCGCCGGCCTCGAGCTGCTCGCCCTTGGCGGCGGCGGCCCGTTCCTTGGCCCGGCGCTTGCTGATGTCATGGAACACGGTCCAGGCGATGAACAGCAGCAGGCCGACATAGATCCAGCGCACGACCTTCTCGACCGAGCCGAGCCGCTCGAGCCACATGACCATCTGCGCGCCGCACTCGAAGCCGACCACCGTGCCCACCAGCATGATCATGCCGAGCTTGTAGTCGACGTTGCCGAATTTGCCGTGGCGCATGGTCGAGATCAGGGATTTGCCCGCCATGTGGGCGATGTCCGTACCGATGGCGAAGGCCATGGGGAAGCCGAGGATGTTGAGGCCGGGGGTGACCATCCAGGCGCCGCCCATGCCGAAGAAGCCGCCGATGATGCCGACGCCGATACCGAGGATGATGAGGCCGGGCCAGAAGATCTTGACGCCGGCAATGGGCATGAGGATATAGAGCCAGTCCATGAGAGTCTCCTTCGCTGCGGATATTAGTGTTCAGCCAGTTCGCGGGATTTCAGATCGATGCCGATCCATCCCATGACGATGTCGGCGAGGACGCCGAAAATCACGCCGGTTACCGGGATGATGATGATCGTCAGGATCATGAACTGCAGGTGGCTCTCGTTGTAGAGATTGGCCCACCAGGCCATGATGCCGTCGAGCTTGCGGGTGTCGGCGACAATGACCACAGGCGCGCTTTTGCCCCCGCCGGCCGCGAGCGCGAGGCTCGGAGCGAACAGGACCAGGGAGATGAGCGCCCACCAGTACCGCTGCATTCGTTTCTTCATCGTGTTCTCCTTTTTGTGTTGGTGCCGTGTACGGGAACCGCGCCGGTGTCCGTGCCGGGGCGGGGCTACTCGGGTCCGGGCGCCGCGGAGGGGGAAGCCGGGCGCCCGAACCGTTGTTGTCTTTCCGGCAGCGGGCAGTGGCCAGCCTGGTTGCCGGGAAAGAGCTGCCCAGCCTCTTCCAACTTGCGTGCCAGTAAACGTGCAATTATTTTTTTTGATGGAACGGCAGGGTGTTGGCAAGGAAACCGTTGAGCTTTTGCGCGGTATCGGATAGGGAAAAACAGGCCCGGTGAGTTTGCGCGAAAAAGAGTGCAGGGAGAGAGTCGCATGCGCTATTCCTACCCCCCGCTGATCAACCCGGTGATTCGGGTCGACAGTTCGATCTATGCCTGGAGCATCGGCAAGTTTCTGCTCCTGTTCGGTTCCGCGGTGGTGATCCTGGTGCTGGCCGTATCCGCGGTGGTCACCTACCAGGTGGCGGCCGCGTTTCTCGACCAGGCCTACGCGCGCAACGCCCAGATGCGCGCCCTGGCCCAGGCCCATGAAATCAACCAGCTGCTGCACGCGGCCCGTCACCAGCTCGAGTACCTGTCGCGGCGGCCGCTGAGCGTGGAGGCGATCCTCGCCCACCTGGGCGCCATGTCCGCGGAGGAGCGGAACCGCTACCGCGAGGTGGCCTTCCAGGGCCAGGCCCCGGAGGAGCGCTTTGTGCTCGTCAACACCGGCGCGACCCTGGTGGCGGTACCGCTGGAACAGGCCCTGGGCAACCGGTTCGGCATTTTTTCCGGCGGCGACCAGGTGGCCGGCAAACCGCCGGGGTTCGTCCATCTCGGCGACCCCACCGAGGTCATCTACCCGTCGGTGCCGGCCGAGGGCGGGGTGCGGGCCGTGGCCATGCATGTGGTCCGCCTGACCACGCCGGTGTATACCGAAGAAAAAGAATACCGGGGACAGCTCACCCTGAGTGTGGATCTGCGCCGTCTGCGCGATATCGTCTCGGTGCACAACTCGAAAAAGTCGCCCCTGTACCTGTTCCCGCAGGAGAGCGAGCAGAAGAAGAGCTTTTTTTTCGACGCCTCCGGCTGGCTCATGTTCCAGTCCGAATCGCCCGAAGACCGGCAGGCCGAACTGTCGGTGGAATTTCTCCGCATCGGTCTGCAGGGCGATATCGGCCGGCCCGGGTTCAGCACCGCCTTCCGCCCGAATTTCAGCAGTGATCTCTACTGGGCCATGGTCTCCGACGTGCAGGCGGCGCGAACCGGACAGGTGCTCATCTCCAGGCCGTTCATGCCGCCCGCCGCCTCTGACCGGACTCTGTATCTCAGCTACGTGCCCCTGGTTTTTGCCGAGAGCGACGAATCCCAGCGCATCCTCGGCGGCATCGGCTGCATCGACACCAGCTTCGTGTTCATGGCCTCCACCTACCAGGTGGCCGGCACCCTGGCCCTCTGCTTCGCCGCGGGTGCGGTGCTGGTGGTGACGGTCATGTACTTCATGGGCCGGCGGATCCGCCGGCCGCTCAACCAGCTCGCCGAGGCGGTGGAAATCCGCGCCGCCGGCGACGACCCCACGCCCGTGGCCCTCAGCCCGCTGTTCGCGGAGATCAGCCAGTTCCAGAAATCCATCAACATCCTCCTCGTCCGCCTGCAGGTGGCGCGGGCCGACTCCCTGCTGCGCGAAGGGTTCGACGAGGACGACCGCATGCGCCAGCCGGTGGACCTGGACCGGGAGATCCGCAGCAGCCCCGGCCTCGACCCGCAGCTGCTGGCCATGCCGCTCTACGGCATTGTCGGCGGCAGCGGCGCGGTGGCCAGCCTGCGTCAGCACATCCACAAGGCGGCGCGGGTGCTGGCCGACGTGCTCATCGTCGGCGAGACCGGCACCGGCAAGGAACTCACCGCCGAGGCCATCCACTCGGTCAGCCACCGCGCCAAGGGCCCGTTCCTCTCCATCAACTGCGGCGCCCTGGACGAGAACCTGCTCATGGACGCCCTGTTCGGCCATGTCAAGGGGGCCTTCACCGAGGCCCAGGCCGACCGCAAGGGCG
>JAGODN010000191.1 GCA_017998195.1 Desulfobulbus sp.
TGGCCGGGCTCGCGGTAGGTGGCCCCCACCGCGTCTTCGGCGGTGAGGGCCGCCATCACGCCCACGGCCACCGCCTCCTCGCCGATGTACAGGTGGAGAAAGCCGCGGATCTTCTCCGCAGTGTAGAGTTCCGCCGACTTCTCCTCGAAGCGGCGGATGAGCAGCATCTGCCTGAGCTGATGGACCAGGTGGTCCCGGTTTTCCGGTGTCATGTGGGTTCGCTCCCTTCCAGGGTGGAGGTGTCGCCGATGGGCAAGCCCAGTTCCCGGGCCTTGAGCAGGCGGCGCATGATCTTGCCGCTGCGGGTTTTGGGCAGGTTGTCGATGAAGTCCAGCTCGCGCGGGGCCACGGCCGAGCCGAGCCGGGTGCGGCCGAAGCCGATCAGCTCCTGGCGGAGCGTCTCGCCGGCCTCGTGGCCCGGTTTGAGCACGACAAAGGCCTTGACCAGCTCGCCGATCATGGCGTCCGGCTTGCCGATCACCCCGGCCTCGGCCACGGCCGGGTGTTCCATGAGGCTGCTTTCCACCTCGAACGGGCCGACCATGTGGCCCGCGGTCTTGATGATGTCGTCGGCCCGGCCCACGAACCAGTAGTAGCCGTCCGCGTCGCGCCGGGCCAGGTCGCCGGTCAGGTACCAGGGCGGGCTGAAGCATTTCTGATAGCGCGCCTCGTCGTGCAGGTAGGCGCGGAACATGGACGGCCAGCCGCTTTTCAAGGCCAGTTCGCCCTGGACCTCGTCCCCCTCGACCCGCACCGTGCCGTCCGCCAGCCGGGTGACGATGGCCGCCTCGATGCCCGGCAGGGGCAGCCCCATGGAGCCGGGGCGGATATCCAGGGCCGCGTAGTTGGCGATCATGATGCCGCCGGTCTCGGTCTGCCACCAGTTGTCGTGGATGGGCAGGCCGAGCACCCGCTCGCCCCAGACCACGGCCTCCGGGTTGAGCGGCTCGCCCACGCTGTGCACGAGCCGCAGCGCGGACAGATCGAAACGCTTGCGCTGCTCCTCGGGCGCGCGCATGAGCATGCGGATGGCCGTGGGCGCGGTGTACCAGACCGTGACCCGCTGGTCCTGGAGGATCCGGTACCAGCGTTCGGCGTCGAAATCCGCCTCGTCGACGATGGTGGTCACCCCGTGCACCAGCGGCGCGATGATGCCGTAGCTGGTGCCGGTCACCCAGCCCGGGTCGGCGGTGCACCAGAAGACGTCCTCCGGGTGCAGGTCGAGCACGTACCGGCCGGTGAGGAAATGGGTGAGCACGGCCTGGTGCACGTGCAGCGCGCCCTTGGGCAGGCCGGTGGTGCCGCTGGTGAAGTGGAGGATGGCCGGATCCTCCGGGTCGGTGGGCGGGATGGGGAAGTCGGGGGCGGCCGCGGCCATGAGACGGGGCAGCGAGCGCACGCGATCGTTCACGTGGGTGTCCGCATCGACCAGGAGGATATGATCCAGCTCGGGCAGTGTGTCGACCAGAGCCCTGATCTTGCGCTCGTACTGGCGGGTGGTGGTCACGAGCACGCGGGCGTTGCCGCGCCCCAGCCGCTGGCTGATGGGTTCCGGGCCGAAGGCCGCGAACAGCGGGCAGAACACGGCCCGACATTTCAGCGCGCCGAAGAACACCGCGTACAGCTCCAGGCTGCGGCCGGCCAGCCAGAACACCCGTTCGCCCGGGAGCAGGCCCAGGGAGTGGAGCAGGTTGGCGAAGCGGCTGCTCTCTTCCTTGAGGGCCGTGTAGGTGAGATCATGGACCGTGTCGTCCCGGCCGAGCAGCCGCACCGCCACGCGGTGGGCGAGCGGGCCGGCGGCGTGGCGGTCCACCGCCTCGTGGGCGATGTTCAGGCCACCGCCGGCCAGGCCGGCCAGTTCGGTTCGCACCGCGTCCCAGGAAAACCCGGCGCAGGTGGCCGGGTAATCGACCAGGTTGGGCCGCACCGCCAGGGTGGCCACGTCTTTGCGCACAGGGGGAAACTGCATGGTCGCCTCCGGGAAAGGGTCAGCACGCCGGCCGCACGGCCGGGTGCGGGGCGAAACAGTGCCAAAGGCAGAGTACCGGAGGTTCAATTTCCAGCCAATGCAGGATTTTATGCTACATTCCGGATAGAAAAAATATCCATCATGAACCCGGCCCGCACAGCCCGGCCGGGCGGAAAAGACTTTGCAACCCGGCCGGTTCATGGCAGAGTGGACCCTGACCCGTCGGCGGAACCGTTGTGCCGGCGCGTTTTCCCCTTGCTTTCCGTTGTCCCCGACCACGGAGGTACCCCATGGGCGCAGCCCGCATCATCGACAGCCACATCCACTGCGGCGTGCAGCACTCGGACCTGCCGTTCACCGAGATCGCCCCCCTGCTCCGCGAGGCCGGCATCACCGATTGCTGCCTGTTCGCGCCGGTGGAGGACATCTACGACCGCGACGACTTCCATTTCCAGGACAACACCCACTGGCAGCAGGCCCGGCGGGCGGCCAACCGCTACCTGCTCGACCTGGCCGAGGCGGGCGAGGCCATCTTTCCCTACCTGTTCGTGTGGAACGATTTCGCCATCGAGGAACTGCGCCGCCCCTACCGGGGCATCAAGTGGCACCGCCACAGCTACGAGCCCATCTACCACTACGACGACCCGCGCTGCGGCCGCCTGCTCGCCGAGATCACCCGGCGGCGGTTGCCGGTGGTGCTCGAGGAGAGCTTTGACAACACCCTCCGCTTTGTCGAGCGCCTCGCCCCGGAGGCGGTGATCATCATCCCCCACCTGGGCGGGCTGAACGGCGGCTACCAGGCCCTGGACCGGGCCGGCGTGTGGCAGCGGGACAACGTCTACGCCGACACCGCGCTCGCCTCGCCGCAGGAGATGCGCCATTTCCTCGAACACTACGGCCCGCACAAGCTGCTCTTCGGCAGCGACTACCCGTTCGGCCTGCCCGCCGGCGAGCTGCGCAAGATAGAGCGGCTCGACCTGGCCCCGGCGGATTTCGAGCAGGTGGTGGCCGGCACCGTGCTCGGCCTGCTCGGCGCGGTCCTCGACCCGGACTGACGCGACCTTTCCCTTCCCGCCCCTCAAGGCGCAGTGACCAGGAGACAGCACATGACCTACAGCACCCTCATCGTCGAGACCGGCGAAAACTTCGTCGGCACCATCACCCTCAACCGGCCGGACCAGCTGAACACCTTCACCACGCCGCTGGCCATCGACCTGCAGCAGGCGCTCCTGGCCATGGACGCGGACCCGAAGGTGCGCGCAGTGCTCGTCCGAGGTGCGGGCAAGGCCTTCTGCGCCGGCATCGACGTGAACGAGCTGGAAGGCAAAACCGCCATGGAGTACCGCGAGTGGATCGAGCGCATGGAACTGCCGCTGGTGACCATCTCGCGCATGAACAAGCCGGTGATCGCCCAGGTGCACGGCGTGGCCGCGGCCAACGGCATGGGGTTGGTGGCGGCCTGCGACCTGGCCATCGTCTCCGTGGACACCCGCATGGGCCTGACCGCCATCAACGTGGGTCTCAACTGTGTCGGCCCGATCCTGCCGGTGGCCCGCTGCGTGGGCCGGAAAAAGGCGCTGGAACTGCTCCTCTACGGTGAACTGGTCAAGGCGGACGAGGCCCTGGCCTTGGGGTTGGTCAACCGGGTGGTCGAGCGTGAGGCCCTGGAGGCCGAGGCCATGGCCTGGGCCGAGAAGCTGGCAGCCAAGAGCCCGATTGCGGTGCAGATCGCCAAGCGCGGCTTCTACGCCTCCGAGGACATGGATTATCACCGCCAGTTCGACCTGATGAACGAGGCCTTTGCCCGGCTCTGCACCACCAGCGACGCCAGGGAGGGTGTCAGGGCCTTCTTCGAGAAACGGCCGCCGGTCTGGGAAGAACGCTGACCCGTTGCCTGTCGCGGCCGGCAGCGGGCGGTTCACCCGATCCGCTGCCGGCGCTTTTTCCTCCGCCTCGCGCGGATTCCCCCCTGCCTGGATCTGTTATGGATTTTACCCTCGATGCCGTTGAAGTGCGGGCGCTCGGCTGCCTGATGGAAAAGGAACTGTCCACCCCGGAATACTGCCCGCTGTCGCTCAACGGGCTGGTCAATGCCTGCAACCAGAAGACCAACCGCCAGCCGGTGCTCGCCCTGGACGCGGACGCGGTGGGCGCGGCCCTGCGCTCGCTCAAGGACCGGCAGCTGGTGGTGCAGAGCGACGCCAGCCGCGTGCCCAAGTTCTGGCAGGCCCTGAGCAAGCAGTACCGCCTGATCGACCGGGAGACCGCCCTGCTCTGCCTGCTCATGCTGCGCGGGCCGCAGACCGCGGCCGAACTGCGCGCCCGCGGCGAGACGCTCTGTGCCTTCGAATCGCCGGAGCAGGCGGCCGAGGCCCTGGACAACCTGGCCACCACCGGGCTGATCGTGCAGATGGAGCGCCAGCCGGGCCAGAAGGAGCCGCGCTACACCCACCTGCTCGGCGGCGAGGCGGCGGCGGACGAACCGGTCGCGGCCGTGTCAGCGCCGGTGGTATCCGGCCCGTCGCTGCCCCGGCGCATCGAGGAGCTGGAAGCGACCGTGGCCGAACTGCAGGAGGAACTCCGCCTGCTGCGCCAGGAGTTTGTCGCCTTCCGCTCCCATTTTGCCTGAACCGCGGCCGCTGCCACCCCATCCACCCCTTTTCCCCGGCATCAGCACCATGGAACAGCCCTGCCTGCGCCCCATCGGCGTGCTCCACGGCGACATCGAAACCATCGAGGACGCCCCGAAAAACTTTTCCATCTCGGACCGGGTCGGCACCCTGGAGATCTTCCCCGAATACCTGGACGGCCTGGACGGCATCGAGGTCGGCCAGACCATCGTGGTCCTCTTCTGGCTGGACCGCGCCAGCCGCGACGTGCTCAAGGTCTATCCGCGCGGCGACCGGTCCCGCGGCCTGCGCGGGGTGTTCGCCACCCGCAGCCCGGTGCGGCCCAACCCCATCGCCATCTCCCACCTGGAGGTGCTGGGCGTGCACGGCAACCGCATCGAGGTGCGCGGCCTGGACATCCTCGACGGCACCCCGGTGATCGATATCAAGAAAGAGCTTGGTCCGGATCAGGACCGAACTGCAGCAAATTGAGAGGAAAAGCGGAGAAAAAGGGCGAGGTTTACTTGTGGTAGCGGTGACCGGCCCGGATGGTGCAGGCGCGGTAGAGCTGTTCGAGCAGGACGAGCCGGGTCAGCTCGTGGGTGAAGGTCAGGCGGGAGAGCGACAGAACCAGGTCGGCGCGGGCGAGCACCGAGCGGTGCAGGCCGAGATGGCCGCCAATGAGGAAGCAGACGGTGTGCGCGCCCCGGTCCTCCCAGCCCGTGAGCAGGGATGCCAGTTCCTCCGAGTCCGGGGTGCGGCCGGCCGGGTCGAGCGCCACCACCAGGCTGGCAGCGGCGGTCTGCTCGAGCAGGAGCGCGGCGTCGTTGGCCTTGACCACCTCGTCCGGCTCCTTGCGGCTGTGCCGCTCTTTCAGCACCGGCAGCTCCAC
>JAGODN010000192.1 GCA_017998195.1 Desulfobulbus sp.
GCCCCGGGCCTGTGCACCGACCGTGCCGGTCGGCTCGGGTTCCCTCCGCGCCGGTGCTCACGCTCCCGATTCCCGCCGGCCGCTCATGAACAGCCGCATGGACGACCCCAAGGCCCGCCGGGCCGCCCTCCCGGTCCGCATCTACCGGTTCTACCGGGACGGCTTCCGTCAGATGACGGTGGGCCGCACCCTCTGGAAAATCATCTTTATCAAGCTGTTTGTCCTGTTTGCTGTCTTGAAATTTTTCTTCTTTCCTGATTTTCTGGCAACCGAGTTCACCGACGACCGGCAGCGGGCCGACTACGTGCTCGAACAGCTGACTCCGTCCACCCAGGGTTCCCGCAACCTCGCACAAGGAGAATGATTATGATCGAAAACTTGGACCTCGGCATGGTCAACTGGGCCAGGGGCCAGTT
Organism: Desulfobulbus sp.; assembly: GCA_017998195.1. Classification (GTDB taxonomy): domain Bacteria; phylum Desulfobacterota; class Desulfobulbia; order Desulfobulbales; family Desulfobulbaceae; genus Desulfobulbus. The sequence goes on from JAGODN010000192.1 coordinate 417, forward strand.
CGCCCTGACCGCCATGTACCACTGGATTTTCGTGCCCCTGACCCTGGGGCTCTCCTGGATCCTCGCCTTCTACCACACCATCTACGTGCGCACCGGCAACGAGGAGTGGAAGCGGCTGACCAAGTTCTGGATGAAGCTGTTCGGCATCAACTTCGCCATCGGTGTGGCCACCGGCCTGATCATGGAGTTCGAGTTCGGCACCAACTGGGCCAACTACTCGTGGATGGTCGGCGACATCTTCGGCGCGCCGCTGGCCATCGAGGGCATCTTTGCCTTCTTCCTCGAGGCCACCTTCTTCGCGGTCATGTTCTTCGGCTGGAACCGGGTCTCCAAGGGGTTCCACCTGTTCGCCACCTGGATGGTGGCGGTGGGCTCCAACCTGTCGGCGGTGTGGATCCTGGTGGCCAACGCCTGGATGCAGTACCCGGTCGGCCAGGCCTTCAATCCCGAGACCGCCCGCTTCGAGATGCAGAATTTCCTCGAGGTGGCCTTCTCGCCGTATGCGGTCAACAAGTTCACCCACGCCACCAGTTCCTCCATGCTGCTGGGCGCCCTGTTCGTCATCTCCATCTCCAGCTGGTACCTGCTGCGCGGCCGGCACGTGCTCCTGGCCAAGCGGTCCATCGTGGTGGCCGCCACGCTGGGCATCTTCGCCTCGGTGTTCACCGTGTTCAACGGCGACGAGTCGGCCTACGAGATCGCCCAGGTGCAGCCGATGAAGCTGGCCGCCTTCGAGGGGTTGTGGGAGGGCGAGCGGAACGCCGGCCTGGTCGCCTTCGGCATCGTCAACCCGGAGAAGAAGGTCTACGACACCCGCGAGCCCTTTCTCGGCTTCAACCTGCACTTCCCCTACCTGCTCGGGTTGATGGCCAACCGCTCCCTTGATTCCTTTGTCCCGGGCATGAAGGACCTGGTCTACGGCAACCCGGAGCAGAACCTGCTCGGCGCGGTGCAGAAGATGGACCGCGGCAAAAAAGCGGTGGCCAGCCTGGAGGCCTACAAGGAGGCTCGGAAGGCGGGCGACCAGGTGGCGGCCGACACCCACCTGGCCAGCTTCAACCAGTACAAGGAGTTCCTCGGCTACGGCTACCTGCAGCGGCCCGAGGACGCCGTACCGCCGGTGGCCCTGTCGTTCTACGCCTTCCACATCATGGTCGGCCTGGGCACGCTGTTCCCGCTGGTCTTCCTGGCCTATCTCCACTTCGCCAACAAAGGCACCCTGGCGGACAAGAAATGGCTGCTCGGCTTCGGTGTGATCTCCTACCTGCTCGGCCTGGTCGCCTCCCAGGCGGGCTGGGTGGTGGCCGAGGTGGGGCGGCAGCCCTGGGCCATCCAGGGGCTTTTGCCGGTGACCATCGCCCGCACCAACCTGACCACGGGCACCGTGCAGACCACCTTCTACATGTTTCTCGCCCTTTTCACCCTGCTGCTCATCGCCGAGATCAGCATCATGGTGAAGCAGATCAGCATCGGACCGGAGGAAAACTGACATGATAGAGAACCTCGATTACGCCACCCTGCAGCATCTCTGGTGGCTGCTCTGCTCCGTGGTCGGCGCCCTGTTCCTGTTCCTCACCTTTGTCCAGGGCGGCCAGAGCCTGCTCTGGCAGGTGGCCAAAACGCAGACGGAAAAGGACCTGGTGATCAACGCCCTGGGCCGCAAGTGGGAGCTGACCTTCACCACCCTGGTGCTGTTCGGCGGCGCCCTGTTCGCCTCCTTTCCCAAGTTCTACTCGACCTCGTTCGGCGGCGCCTACTGGGTGTGGATCCTCATCCTGTTCACCTTCATCGTCCAGGCGGTGAGCTACGAGTACCGCCGCAAACCCTGGAACGTGCTCGGCAGCCTGGTCTACGAGGGGTTCCTGCTCATCAACGGCACGGTCGGCATCCTGCTCATCGGCGCGGCCGTGGGCACCTTCTACACCGGCGCCAACTTCCAACTCGACGGCAACAACTTCGTCACCTGGACCCACCCCTACCGCGGCCTGGAAGCGGCGCTCAGCCCGTCGGTGTCGAGCATCTTCAACATCGTCCTGGGCCTGTTCCTGGTGTTCAACGCGCGTACGCTCGGCGCCATGTTCCTGGTGAACAGCATCGACCTGAACGAGGCCGCGGACATGGGCACCCGGCTGCGTGCCGCCTGCTGGCAGAATTTCGTCATCTCCCTGCCGTTTCTGCTCCTCATCCTCGGTTCGCTCCTGTTCATGCGGGGCTACGGTATCGTCGATGACGCGGGCACCATCGACATCGTCAGCTTCAAGTTCCTGCGCAACCTGGTGGCCAACCCCTGGCTGATCCTGCTGCTCGTCGGCGGCCTGGCCCTAGTCGTCGCCGGGGTGTGGAAAACCGCCCGCACCAGCGAGACCGGCGGCATCTGGTACGGCGGCCTGGGCACGGTGCTGGTCGGCCTGACCGTGCTGCTCCTGCCGGCCTACAACCTGACCGCCTTCTACCCCTCCAAGGCGGACCCGCAGTCCAGCCTGACCATCTACAACGCCTCGTCGAGCCCGTACACGCTCAAGGTCATGACCTACGTGGCCCTGGGCATTCCCTTCGTGCTCGCCTACGTCGCCTATGTATGGTGGGCCATGGGCAGAAGCAAGATCACGATCGAAGACACCGGCGACCGGACGGCCTACTGAGGCGGCCGGTCGGAACCTGACCGGCGCACAACCATTGCTCCCGGCGCGGCCGGAAGAGAGGACCACATGATGAGCATCATTCTCCTTGCAACCTGGGTCGGCCTGCTGGCGGTTTCCCTGCTGGTGGGTGTCAGGCTGCTGAAAAAATTCGACCTGTACTGAGCATCGGCGTACAGGGGAGGGCGCGTCCGCGCGCCCTCCACGACTGGCGGTGCAGATGCTGCGAAGAGGACCGGGCCTTGTTGCCCGGTCCTTTTTTTGGGGGAGAGAAACGGCGCTGGAGCAGAAACAGCAACGGCCGGTCCGTGGGGCACGGGCCGGCCGTTGACAGGGCAGGGGATTTTCGCGCGCTCGATCGCGGGCGGAGGCGTCAGATGATGTCGTCGTCGTCCAGATCGTCCTCCTCTTCCTCGTCCAGGGCGTCCTCGTCGCTGTCGTCGGCGAACTCGTCCTCTTCCTCGAACTCCTCCTCGTCGTCCGGGGAGATCTCGGGGGTGAAGCTGTCCTCGGGTGAACGGATCGCCTTGGGGACCTTGGACTCGGGGAGGACGTACTCCCGGATTTTTTCGATCTCTTCGGGCAGGATCAGGTCGTTTTTGCAGATCGGGCAGGTCTTGACGTGCTGATCGACGAACTGCATCATGCGGGCCGGTGCCATGGTCTCCTGCTTGACACGGAGGTACCAGTCCTTGATGAGTCGTATGAGCTGTTGGCAATCCATTGTTTTTTCAGGGGGTTGTCTTTATGGAAACGGCCGCCCCACGCGGTGGAGGCGGGTTTGCGGCACTATATATTAAAGTTGTTTTTTGGGTCAATAACTATTAGAAAAGGTCACCTCTGCGGAAGTGGAAAGGGCACTGGTGGCTCTCCCGGACTTCAAATCCGGTGTGCCGGGTGAAGAGCCCGGCAGGTGGGTTCGATTCCCATGCACTTCCGCCACCTCTCCCCGTCCGTACCGCGCGAAAGCCGTCTGTCATTCCACACTCTCTCCCCCGCGTCAATCTTTTTCCGCCTGCCCCACCAATCCCTGCCCGACCATCGCCGTTCCCGCCCGCTGCCCCCTGTTTCTGTGTTCGTCCGGGTTGGCGGCGACAAAAAAGGCAGGGTCGCACCGACCCTGCCTCGTTGTGCCGCTGAATGGGCACAGGGCGCGTTCTCCCGCGAATCTCAGGCGAGCAGCGGGTGGCCCATGGCTTCGCGCTGCTGGACATAGCGCTGCGCCACCTGGCGGGCGATGTTGCGGATGCGGCCGATGTAGCGGGTCCGTTCGGCAACGCTGATGGCCTTGCGGGCGTCGAGCAGGTTGAAGGTGTGTGAGCACTTCAGGCAGTAGTCGTAGCCCGGCAGGATCAGGTCTTTTTCGACCAGTTTGAGGGCTTCGCGCTCCCAGGTGTCGAAGGCGGCGGTCAGGTCGGCGACGTTGGCCTCTTCGAAGTTGAAGGCGGAGAACTCCTTTTCGGCCTGGTGGAAGATCTGGCCGTAGGTGACGGTCTCGTTCCAGGCGATGTCGTAGACCGAATCCACCTTCTGCAGGTACATGGCGATCCGCTCCAGGCCGTAGGTGATTTCCACCGTGATCGGCTTGAGGTCCACCGAGCCGGCCTGCTGGAAGTAGGTGAACTGGGTGATCTCCATGCCGTCGAGCCAAACCTCCCAGCCCAGCCCCCAGGCGCCCAGGGTGGGTGATTCCCAGTCGTCCTCGACGAAGCGGATGTCGTGCTCGAGCAGGTCGAGGCCGAAGCGCCGCAAACTCTCCAGGTACATGGCCTGCACGTCCTGGGGCGAGGGCTTGATCACCACCTGGTACTGGTAGTAGTGCTGCAGCCGGTTGGGGTTCTCGCCGTAGCGGCCGTCAGTGGGCCGGCGGCTGGGCTGGACATAGGCGGCCTTCCAGGGTTCCGGGCCTAGGGCGCGGAGCAGGGTGGCGGGGTGGAAGGTGCCGGCGCCGACCTCCATGTCGTAAGGCTGCAGGACCACGCAGCCGGCCGAGGCCCAGTAGCTGTTCAGTGTGGCGATAATGTCCTGAAAATACATGTGGATGGTTCCCGTCGGGTTAGTTGGTGGGGTAAGTCTGGCAAGCGTGGGCAATCTACCACAGCAGGGGGGCAGGGTAAACGAAATTGTCGGCAGAACCCTGCCGCCTCAACCCCTGGCAGGCGGCGCCCCGGTCCGGACAGCCGGTCCGTGACCCTTCCGGCCGGATTGACAGGGCGGTGGGTGCTGCTCTACAGAGGGCCTGACCGACCAACCTGCACCCGGAGGACCCATGCATCCGAAACTCGATGTACTCTTTGCCCGGCGCTCGATCCGCGCCTACACCGACCGACCAGTCCCGGACAGCCTGCTCACTGACCTGCTCGAAGCGGGCATGGCCGCGCCCTCGGCGGTGGCCAGGGATCCGTGGCACTTC
>JAGODN010000193.1 GCA_017998195.1 Desulfobulbus sp.
GCGAAATCCTCGAACGCTACGGCTTCCGCGCCGTGGTCAACGCGGACAACCTGGACGCGCGCATGGAGGGCCACGAGATGGACTACATGCTCGGTCGGCTGAAGATCCTCGGCTACCTGACCCTGCATACGCGGCAGCTGGACATGATCATGGGCAACACCCCCATGGTCAACTACTACATGACCAAGCTCACCCGGGACATCGACTCGCTCCTGGCCGGGCGGCACGCCTGCCAGATCACGGCCTAAAACCTTTGTGGAGGCGCGAACGATGAGGTATTTTACATTCTCTGCACATCGCTCCCAACGGCCACCGGCCGGCCGGCGGACCCTCCGCCGGTCTCAGGCCGACGCGCCCTTTCCCGTGGAGGATTCATGAAACGGGCTGCCCTCTCCCTGGTCCTGTTCGCCCTGTTCCTGTTCGTCGCCGGCTGCCGGGCGGCGGAAGAGCCCCCCCTCGACCAGACGACCATCAAGCGCAACGTGGACGAGGTGGTGGAGGCGATCAACAGCGGCAAACCCGTCGCCAGCTTCAGCGCCGACGCCTACGAGCCCTACGTGTTCATCATGGACGAAAAAGGCACCCTGCTCGTCCATCCCTTCCTGCAGAACGAATACCTGCCGGAGAAGGGGGCGCCGATCTACCAGGCCCTGCTGCCGGCGACCAGCGAGGGACGGTGGGTCGAGTACCTGTGGAAGGGCGCCAAGAAACACACCTACGTGCGCCGGACCAGCACCAACCTGACCGTCGGCAGCGGCAACTGAGACCCGCGCCGGGCGTCCCGGCCGCAGCCCGGGCCGCAGGACGCCGGCCGCGACCCGACCTCGGGCGGCAGGCCCGCCCGGGAGCGCAACCCAACCCTGCAGGTGCCCATCATGGCAACCATTCTCGGCAATCTCAAGCAGCTCTTCGACGAGTTCCGGCAGCGCCGCGGCAGCACGCCCATGGCCGGCGACGGCTCGGAAATGAACGCCCTCTTCCGCTTCCGCTACGCCCTGTTCAAGGAACTGCTGGTCGCCAACTCGGAACTGCTGAGCGTGCTCTCCGACATGGACGAGAAGCTCAAAGGCGAGCAGGTGTTCGGCTTCTCCTACATCAACAACCAGGTCAACAAGTCGCTCAAGCACGCCTTCCAGATGGTCAAGAGCCTCAACGTCATGTCCGGGGCCAAGTATCGGGAGCTGTACACGGCCCTGGAGGAGATCAACGGCCGCATCAAGGAGGTGGTCAACGAGCAGAAGGTCGACCATGCGCCCAGCGCCGTCATGTCCTACAGCGAACTCTCGCTCAAGGACGCCGACTGGGCCGGCGGCAAGAACGCCAACCTGGGCGAGATCCGCAACCGGCTGGGCATCCCGGTGCCGGCCGGGTTCGCCATCACCACCCGCGGGTTCCACACCTTTTTCGACGAGAACGGCCTGAAGGACGAGATCATCCGCCAGAAGAACCTCATCTACGTCAACGAGTACGACCTGCTCAACAGCCTGAGCGCGGAGGTGATCGAACTGGTCAAGTCCCGGCCCGTGCCGCCGGCGCTGGAGGCCGAGATCCTCGCCGCCGCCGAGGCCCTGTGGGGCACGGACCAGTCGGTGCTGCTCGCCCTGCGCAGCAGCGCCGTGGGCGAGGACGGCGACCTCAGCTTTGCCGGCCAGTACCTGACCCTGCTCGGCGTGACCCGGGCCGAGATCACCGAGGCCTACAAATCGATCATCGCCAGCCTCTACTCGGCCCGCTCCATCTCCTACCGGAGCAGCAAGGGCGTGGTCGACGAGGATCTGGCCATGGCCGTGGCCTGCCTGCAGATGGTCGACTCCCGGGCCAGCGGCGTGCTCTACACCCGCCACCCCTACGACATCACCAACGAGCACATCTTCATCAACGCCGTCTGGGGGCTCGGCCCCTACGCGGTGGACGGCGTGGTCACGCCGGACGCCTACACGGTCAGCAAGGACGAATCCCTCACGGTCCTCGAAAAAAACGTGGCCAGCCAGCCGGTGCAGCTGGTGCTCAACCACCGGGGCGGGGTCGAGGAGCGGCCCGTGCCCGAACCGGAGCAGGGGGCGCCCTGCCTCGACGACGCCCAGATCCGCCGCCTGGCCGGCTACGGCGCCGCCCTGGAGCGCCATTACAAGTGCCCGCAGGACGTGGAGTGGGCCCTGGCCCCGGACGGCACCCTGCTCATCCTCCAGTCGCGGCCGCTCAAGATCCAGAGCCCGAAAAATTTCCACCTGCTCAAGGCGGCGCCGCTCGCCGGCTACCCGCTGCTGCTCGACGGCTGCGAGATCGCCTCCCAGGGCGTGGGCTGCGGGCCGGCCTTCCATGTGCAGGCGATCGAGGATCTGGCCCGCTTCCCCGAGGGCGGGGTGCTCGTTGCCCGTCACTCCTCGCCGGAATACGTGGTGGTGATGCGCCGCTGCAGCGGCATTATCGTCGAGGCCGGCAGTGTCAGCGGCCACATGGCCGCCCTGGCCCGCGAATTCGGGGTGCCGACCATCGTCAGCCCCGATGCCGCCCTGGAGCGGATCCCGGCCGGCACGGAAGTCACCGTGGACGCCTTCACCGGCCGGGTCTACGCGGGCACGGTCCAGGAACTGCTCAGCGCCATCCGCAAGGACGAGGCCCACATGAAGGGGACCCCGGTGTACTCCCAACTGCAGCGCATCGCCCAGCACGTCGTGCCGCTCAACCTGGTCAACCCGGCAGCCCCGGAATTCGCCCCGCAGGGGTGCCGGACCCTGCACGACCTGGCCCGCTTCTGCCACGAGTTCTCCTACAAGGAGATGTTCCAGATCAGCGACCTGGCCTCCAAGTTCCACGGCTGGTCGCTCAAGCTGGACGCGGCCCTGCCCATGGACATCCACCTGATCGATCTGGGCAACGGCCTGGCCGAGGGGGCCGAGGTCCGGTGGAACGCGGTGAAAGTCAGCCAGATCGCCTCGGTCCCGTTCCGCGCCCTGCTCGCCGGCATGCTCAACAAGGAGGTGCACGGCGCCGACCCCCGGCCGGTGAACTTCTCCGGCCTGCTGTCGGTGATGCGCGAGCAGACCCTGGCCCCCGGCCATGTGGGCGAGCGGTTCGGCGACCGCAGTTACGCCATCATCGCCGACAAGTACCTCAACTTCAGTTCCCGGGTCGGCTACCACTACAGCGTCGTCGATGTCTACTGCGGCGACACCATCAACAAGAACTACATCAGCTTCACCTTCAAGGGCGGGGCCGCCGACTCGGTGCGCAAGAACCGGCGAGTGCGGGCCATCGCCCTGATCCTCGACCGGGAGGGGTTCAAGGTGACCGTCAAGGGCGACAAGGTGGACGCGCGGCTGCAGAAATACCCCAAATCCTACATCGAGAGCCGCATGGACATCCTCGGCCGCCTGCTTATCTTCACCCGCCAACTCGACATGCTCATGACCACCGAGGGGGCGGTCGAATGGGCGGCGGAGAACTTCGTGGCCGGCAACTACAAGCTCACCGCGCCGGTCGAAAACGGCCAGCCGGTGACGGAACAGGCCGGCAACTGAGGCGCACCCGGCGGCCCGTCGCCGGCAAACGAAGGGCACCGCGACCGCGGTGCGGGAGAAACCAGCATGAACACCCTGACCCTGCTCGTCATCATTGTCGGCTCCATCCTCATCGGCCTGGTGATCGGCCTCCGCCTGAAGCACAGGCGCAAATGACCCCCCGCGGGCAGGCGGAGGCGTGCCGGGGTCTGCGGCCCCGCCGGCCTCTGCCGCCGCACCCGGCGGGTACACGCACCGTCTGGTCCGGCACGGACCAGCAACCCACACCGAGACCTTGAGATGCAAGAAAAAATAAAGAATTACGCGACACTGAGAAGGCTTCTGGCCACCGGCTTCTTTGTCAGCGGCATCATCCCGATTCTCATCATCGCCGCCGGCTCGATCTACAACTTCAAGGAGTTGTCGCTCAAGAACATCGAGAACACCGCCCGCCAGGTGGTGGAGCACCGCAACGATGTGCTCAACACCTTTCTCCAGGGCCAGGTGAATTTCCTGTCCACCCTGATCAACCTCTATCCGCTCGACTACCTGCAGAACAAGGACAACCTCAAGGCCCTGTTCCTCGCCATCAGCAGGGAGGGCAAGGAAGGCGAGATCGTCGACCTGCAGCTGATCGACACCGCCGGCACCCAGCTGGCCTATGTCGGCCCGTACAAGGAAAAGGTCGAGGGCAAACGCTACAAGGATTCGCCCTGGTTCAACCAGGTGCTGGTGCGCGGCACCCACGTGAGCGACGTGTTCACCGGCTACCGCGACTATCCCCACTTCGTCATCGCCCTCACCGACCCGATGAAGACCTACGTGCTGCGGGCGACGATCAACTCCAGCATCTTCAACTCACTCCTCTACTCCGCCCAGATCGGCCCCAGCGGCGACGCCTTCATCCTCAACTCCAACGGTGAGTTCCAGACCCCGAGCCTGCAGCGGGCCACCAGCCTGAACCCGACCGAGATCAAGATGCTCAAGCATCACCCGGACACCGAGGTGCTGACCGACGCCACCCACCTGTACGCGAGCAAGTGGCTCAACGGCAACATGTGGCTGCTGGTGGTCAAGACCCGCATCACCGACAACCTGGAGGTGTTCTACAACTACCGCACCCGCATCATCTTCAGCGTGCTGTTCATCTCCGCCATGTTCCTGCTCTTTTCCATCGGCATCAGCCGGCTGATCGTGGCCCGGCTGGAGCGGACCGACCGGGAGCAGAACGCCCTGGACCAGCAGATGGCCCACATCGAGAAGATGGCCAACATCGGCCGGCTGGCCGCGGGCATCGCCCACGAGATCAACAACCCGCTGCAGCTCATCCAGATGCAGGCCGGCTGGATCGAGGAACTGCTCGACGAAGAAAAACCTGGAAGTATCGAGAACCTGGAGGAGTATCAGAAGTCGGTGGCCAAGATCAAGCACCACGTCAACCGGGCCGGCACCATCACCCACCGGCTGCTCGGCTTCAGCCGCAAGATCAGCGCCGAATACGACGTACAGGTGAACGAACTGCTCAAGGAGACCCTGTCCTTCCTGGAGAACGAGGCCCATGGCAACAACATCGCCCTCAACCTGCAGTTCGACGAGAACCTGCCGACCGTTCGCACCGACGGCTCGCAGGTGCAGCAGGTGCTGCTCAACCTGATCGAGAACGCCCTCGACGCGGTGGGTGCCGACGGCCAGATCGACATCATCACCAAACGGACCAAGGACGAGCTGCACATCCAGATCGCCGACAACGGCCCGGGCATCAAGCCCGAGGTGATGAAGAAGCTGTGGGAGCCGTTCTTCACCACCAAGGAGCCGGGCAAGGGCACCGGCCTGGGCCTGTCCATCTGCAGCGACATCGCCCACAAGCTGGGCGGCGCCATCACCGCCGAGAACCGGCCCCAGGGCGGGGCGGTGTTCACCCTCAAGCTGCCCCTGCGCGGCTGACAACCACGACGCGGCC
>JAGODN010000194.1 GCA_017998195.1 Desulfobulbus sp.
TCAACCCCCAAGAAGACCGCCCCGGTTGAAAACGCCAGCGGGCCTACGCCGCGGGGTGAGGGCCACGACACCTGGGTCCTGCCGGAGCGGCAGAAAACGGACAATGCCTATGGCCGACAGGGAACGGTGCCGCAGATGCGTCGCCTGGACGCGTGATGGGTTCGGGAAGTGACCGGAATCGAAGGAATAGCGTGTACTCATGGTTGCACTATAGACATGATTGCGGAGGGAAATCAAGAGGCAAGCCGTACAATTTGTTGACGCCGAATCGGCCCCGCCGGTAGAGTGACGCCATGAAAACACATCAAAAAACCGGCATTCTGCTGCTCAATCTTGGCGGACCGCAACGCCTCGAAGACGTTCGGCCCTTTCTGGTCAACCTGTTCTCCGACCGGCAGATCATCCGCCTCGGGCCGGCCTTTCTGCAGAAGACCATCGCTCGCTTCATCGCCTGGCGGCGGGCGCCGAAAAGCATGGGGAACTACCGCCGCATCGGCGGCGGCTCACCGATCCTGGAAAAGACCCGCGAACAGGCCCGGGCGCTCGAGAACGCCCTGGCCGGGGACGGCGACTTTCTGGTCAGGCCGTGCATGCGCTACTGGCACCCGTTCGCCGACCGGGTGCTCGGCGAGATGGTCGCCGCCGGGGTGCGCGAACTCATCGCCCTGCCGCTCTATCCGCACTACTCCATCGCCACCACCGGTTCCTCGTTCACTGACCTGCACCGGGCCAACGCCCGCCTCGGGTTCAACCTGCCGGTACGGGAAATCCGCGACTGGCCGACGGCAGCGGACTACGTCGCCTGTTTGGCGGCACGCATCGAGGAAGGGCTGGCGAGGTTTGACGGCGAAGCGGTGGAGATCGTGTACAGCGCCCACAGCCTGCCGGTGCAGTTCATTACCGAGGGCGACCCCTATGTCGATCATCTGCAGCAGACGATCCGGGCGGTGGAACAGTTGACCGGCAAACCCGGACGGCTCTGCTACCAGAGTCGCAGCGGCCCGGTGGAGTGGCTCGGGCCGTCGACCCCGGAGGTGATCAGGGAGATCGCGGCGGGAAAAGGGCACAACCTGCTGGTGGTGCCGCTGTCGTTCGTGTCCGACCATGTCGAGACCCTGTACGAGATCGACATCGAGTACCGGCAGATGGCCGAAGAGTTGGGCCTGCGCTTTGCCGCCACCCGCGCCCTGAACGACGATCCGCAGTTCATCGCCGCCCTGCGCCGGCTGGTGCTGGACGCCTGCGCCGGCTGAAGCCGGGGCTCACGGCGCGGCGGTGGTCGGCGGGAAGCTGCGCATGCGCACGTTCATGAGCAGGCCGATGGCCAGCATGTTGGTCAGCAGCGAGGATCCGCCGTAGCTGAACAGCGGCAGCGGCACGCCGACCACGGGCAGAAAGCCCATGATCATGAACAGGTTGATCACCGCCTGCCAGAAGATCAGCATGGTGCAGCCGAAGGCAAGGATCGAGCCCAGCTTGTCCCGGGCCGACATGGCGATGTTGATGCCCCAGACGAGCAGGAAGAAGTAGCAGCTCAGGAAGAACAGCGCCCCGGCGAACCCCCACTCCTCCGCCCACACCGAAAAGGCGAAGTCGGTGTGCCGTTCCGGCAGAAAATGCAGGTGCCCCTGCGTCCCCTCCATGAATCCCTTGCCGAAAATCTCACCGCTGCCCACCGCGATCTTGGACTGCATGATCTGGTAGCCGTGGTTCATGGGATCGCCCTCCGGATTGAGGAAGGTTTCGATCCGTTTGCGCTGATACTCCTTGAGCAGAAATTTCCAGCCAATGAACGCGCAGGCGAGGCCGGCGCCGGTGAGGATGCCCAGCGTGGCCCAGCGCAGCCGCACGAACAGGGTCATGGACACGAAGATAATCGCACAGATGAGCGCCGTGCCCAGGTCGGGCTGGACCAGGATGAGGACAAAAGGAATCGTCGTGAGGGCGATGGGACGGATCAGATCGCGCAGCCGGTAGCCGCCCGGAACCTCGGTGGCGGCATAGGTGTGGGCCAGCACCAGGATGAGGACCAGCTTGGCCGGCTCCGAGGGCTGCAGGTTGAAAAAGCCGAGGTTGATCCAGCGCTGGGCGCCGGCGATGGATTTGACGAAGAAGAGGGTGTAGAGCAGCAGGAGCAGGATGACCACGTAGAGCACGTAGCCGGCCTTGACCGCCCGGTGGTACTCCTGGGTCATGAGCAGCAGGATCATGGCCATGCCGGCGAGGAAGAATGTCAGCTGCTTGTAGAAGATGGTCGAGGCCCCGTTGTCGGCACTGTAGGTGGAACTGTACAGGTTCAGGAGCGCCATGCCGCTCACCAGGAGCAGCATGAGCAGCATCACCCAGTCGAAATGCTGGAGCAGTCGTCGGTCGAATTGCATCATAGCGGTCCGTTCACGGATTCGTCCGGTTGCGGTGCGGGGGGCGCACCGGCCTCGCCGTTGTCCGCGTCCTCATCATCCTGGGGCGCGTCGGCTTCCTCGATCATCTGTCCGTCGAGCACCACCCTGCCGGCCGGGAGCTGCGCGCCGGGCTGCTCCCCGTCCGTTTTCCCCTGCTGCCGGCTCGTCTTGTCCTCGAAATACCGGTTGAGAATCTTGGCGGCAATGGGCGCGGAGGCCGAGCCGCCGTGCAGGCCGTGCTCGACCAGGACGGTGACCACGATCTCCGGGTTCACCGCCGGGGCGAAGCAGGTGAACCAGGCGTGGTCCCGGTACTCGTAGGGGATGTCCTTTTCCTTCAAATGCTTGTACACCGCCAGGCGCACCACCTGGGCGGTGCCGGTCTTGCCGCCGACGATGATCCCGTGGGCGTCGATCTGCGCCTCCCGACCGGTACCCCGGCGGCTGTTGACCGCGTCGACCATGCCCTCGCGCACCAGTTTGAGGCTCCGGCCCTGGCCGGTGATCCGGTTGAGCACCTCCGGGGTGAACGAGTGGGTCACCCGGCCGTCCGGGTCCACGACCTTTTCGATGACCGACGGTTTGTAGAGGGTGCCGCCGTTGGCGATCACCGCCGTCATCTCGGCGATCTGCAGTGGCGTGGCAAGATCGTACCCCTGGCCGATGGCGATGGACAAGGTCTCGCCCTCCTGCCAGGCCTGGCCGCGTTTGCTCTTTTTCCAGGCCGCGGTGGGGATGAGGCCCGGCTTCTCGTGCTCCATCTCCACCCCGGATTTTTCGCCCAGCCCGAACATCCTGGCGTAGCGGGCCAGCCGATCCACCCCGAGCCGCTGCCCCACCTGGTAGAAATACACGTCGCAGGATTCGGCCACGGCTCGCCGCAGGCTCACCGTGCCGTGCCCGCCGCGCTTCCAGCAGCGGTAGGTGCGGTTGCCGAAGCGGTAGGAACCGGGACAGAAAAACGAAGTGTCCGCGGTGATCACCCCCTCGGCCAAGCCGGCAAAGGCGGTGACCGGCTTGTAGGTGGAGCCCGGCGGGTACTGGCCCTGCACCAGTTTGTTGACCAGGGGATGCAGCGGGTTGTCGAGCATGCCCTGCCAGGCCTTCTGGGAGATGCCGCCGACAAACTCCTCCAGGTGCAGGGTGGGCGCGCTCGCCAGCACCAGCAGGCGGCCGGTCTGGGCCTCCATGGCCACCACCGCGCCGGCGAAGTTCTCGGTGGCCATGGCCTCCTCGGCGATCTTCTGCAGCTCCACGTCCAGGGTCAGATGCAGATCCCTGCCGGGCAGCGGTTCCACCCCCTTGAGGTTCTTCTGCTCGAAGCCGAGCGCGTTGACCTCCATGTAGTCACGACCCTTTTCGCCGCGCAGGTCGCTCTCGCGCAACCGCTCGATGCCCATCTTGCCGATCATGTCGCCGCCCCGGTACAACTCCTTGTCGGCCGCGTCCAGTTCGGTCTTGCTGATCTCCCCGAGGTAGCCGATGAGGTGCGAGGCCAGGTTGCCGTGGTGATAGACCCGCAGCGGTACCACCTCGATCTTGATCTCGGGCAGGTACATGCGGTTGTTCTCGATCCGGGCGACCAGGTCCCAGCTCACGTCCTCGGCCAGGCGGACCGGGATGTGGCCGGGCTCACCGGCCATCTTCCTGATCTTCTCGAGCAGTTCCGAGGGATCCTGGTCGATGATTTTGTTCAGGCTTTTCAGCCAGTCCTGGTCGACCCGGTTGCTCTCGCGCAGCCAGACCACGTTGAAGCTGGGGCGGTTGGTGACGATCTCGCGGCCGCGGCGGTCGTAGATGTTGCCGCGCGGAGCGGCGATCTCCTGGTAGCGGACCCGGTTCGAATCGGCCAGTTCGCGGTAATACTCGCCCTTGTTGATCTGCAGAAACCAGAGGCGGGTGACGATCACGGCAAAAAAGAGAATGAGCAGAAACAGCGAGGACAGGGCCTTCTTGCGGTACCCGTTGAGGTCGCTTTCGTCCCGCTGCGTCAGCTTGGTGACGCCCGGATCCTTTTTTCGCTCGGCATCGAGCAGCGGCTCCGGCCGGCGCCGGTTCTGTTTCGGTATGTTTTTCATGCTCGTGGCGAACAGCTTGAAGAAACCCACAACCTTTCCCGTTGTTCCAGCGGCGTCAATCCTGGCGCCGGCGACGGTTGTCGGTGCGCAGGTGCAGCCGGTTCCAGGGAAGGATGCTGCGCTGAGTGATTTTGCGGACCGCATCGAACAGGCGGAACAGCGGCAGGGCGAACAGGGCCACCAGCAGCGCGCGGACCAGCATCCGCCACCAGGACCAGGGCAGCAGCAGTTCCTCGTCAACCGCGGTAATGACGACATGGGCGCACCAGTTGACCGCCAGGAAGCTGGTGGCAACCAGTGGGATCTGGTAGAGCGACTCGAGCACCGGCAACTTGCCGGAGACGAACCTGAGCAGAAAATAGCCGCCGTAGCAGAGCAGCGAGTGCAGGCCGAGCACCGTGCCGGACAGGACATCCAGGGTGCAGCCCAGCGGGAAAAGGATGATCACGCTGCGCACCAGGTCGAGCCGATAGGCCAGGTAGCCGACCAGCACGTAGGAGAAGTCGGGTGCCAGCCACCACACCGGGGAGGGCATGCACAGGGTGGTCTGCACGATCACCAGCAGCACGCCGAGCAGGATGAAGCTAACGACCACCATCCCTCGCACTCCCCGGCCGCCACCCGGACGACCGCCTCCGCGCCCTGACCGGATCGCCGCAACGGCCGTGAGCCGCCTCGGCCCGGCTCATGGCTGCTCCACCTGCTTGAGTTCGGACACATCCTGCCGCTCGATGACCATCAGGTGTTCGAGGGTCTGGTAATCCACCGCCGGGGTCACTTCGATCTCGTGGAACATGCCCCGCGGTTTGTGGACGATCCTGGACACCACCCCGACCGGCACACCGGTGGGAAACACCCCGCCGTAGCCGGCGGTGACCACATGTTCCCCTTCCGCCACCTCCACGGTCTTGAGAATGTACTCGAGCCGGTAGGTCAGGGTGCCGTTGCCCTTGAGCA
>JAGODN010000195.1 GCA_017998195.1 Desulfobulbus sp.
AGAGACAGGGTCCAGGGAGTAGGTCTCGGCCTGGAAATACTTGCCCGAGATGGACACCTTGGCCCCGTGGGTGAGGTGGCCGCCATGAGGCAGGGCCATGCCGAGGATGGTATCCCCGGGTTGGAGAAAGGCCAGGTAGACCGCCAGGTTGGCCGGCGAGCCGGAATAGGGCTGGACATTGACATGCTCGGCCCCGAACAGCGCCTTGGCCCGCTCGATGGCCAGGCTTTCCACCTGGTCGATGTACTGCTGGCCCTCGTAATAGCGCTTGCCGGGATAGCCTTCCGAATACTTGTTGGTCAGGACCGAGCCGGTGGCCTCCATGACCGCGGCGGACACGTAGTTTTCCGACGCGATCAGCCGGATCTTGTCTTTCTGGCGGATTTCCTCCTGACGGATCAGGTTGAAGATCTCCGCATCGCTCTGTTCCAGGTACCTCATATCGACTCCTTCTCTAGGACTGTGCTGGTCCGGATCCCGGGCTGATCGCCCGGGGCCGGAGCGGGATGGCCGGTGCAGGTGCTGCTGAAAGAAGGTTCCGCGGGGGAACCGGTGGGCCGAGGTGGCCACGGGCAGCGTTTCGTCGGGGCCGGGACGAACCGCCTCCACCCGTCCCCTTGCCACCATGTTCGTCACGACCGGCAAGGGAAAAGGAAGCGCGTCCCGAACGGAAAGTGCGGATGATAATCAACCCGACGGAAGTTGCACAGCAGAAAATGATCATCCCGGCAAGGCCCGGGACAATCCGGGGGAGGTCCGCCGACCGGTGAGCCGTTGCATTTCCGGCTGGCCCGGGTATGCTTGCACACGGAAGGGCCTGCCGCGCCGGTTCGCCGGCGGCGGCGCCTGATGTTCCCGCGGAGGGCTGCGCCCTCTCCCCCATTGTGCCCAGGAGGTGTTCCATGCGTAGCTTCTTTGTCGTGCTGGTCCTCTTTGTCGCTTCTGCAGCCGCTGCCGCCGGCGGCCCGGTCCAGTACCAGGTCAACGGCGAGTCGTTCACCGGGTATTACCTCAGTCCTGCGGACCGGGCGCCGCTGGTGCTGCTCGTCCACGACTGGGACGGGTTGACCGGCTACGAGGTCAAAAGGGCCCAGATGCTGGCACAGTTGGGCTATGGGGTTTTTGCCGTGGACCTCTTCGGTACCGGTATCCGCCCGACCGCGACGGCGGACAAAAAACGGCTGACAGCCCAACTCTACAGTGATCGGACGCGGATGCGCGCCCTGCTCCAGGGCGGCCTGGAGGAGGCCCGGAAACAGGGCGGGAACATCGCCAACAGCGTGGCCATGGGGTACTGTTTCGGCGGCTCGGCCGTGCTGGAGTGGGCCCGCGCCGGGGTCGACCTGAAGGGCTTTGTCAGTTTCCATGGGGGCCTGGAAACCCCGGTGGGCCAGGACTACCGTGCGGTCAAGGGCGACCTGCTGGTTCTGCACGGCACCGCCGATGCGTCGGTGAGCATGGCGCAGTTCGCCGCCCTGGCCGAAACCCTCGAACAGCAGGGCAGGCGGCACGAGATGATCACGTACAGCGGCGCGCCCCACGCCTTCACCGTCTTCGGGACCGACCGCTACCGCGAGGACGCGGACCGGAAGTCCTGGCAGCGGTTCGTCGCCTTCCTCGCGGAGGCGACGCGCTGAACCCGTTCACCGGCGCACCCGGCTGTCCGCAGGCCGGCAAAACGGTGCGCACGGGTTGTGCCGCAGGCTGGTCGCACACCCGGCAGGACGCAGGGAATTCGACAGCCGGCCGTTCTTCTGCGCTTGGAAAAATCAGGTCGGTGGGGTAACGTAATCCTCCAATTTCCAGCGCTGGTGCCAGAGAATCGGCGGGGGACAGGCACCGGCCGTTCAACGCCATCCGCCCCGAACCACTGGCATGCGCTGCGGCGCCGCGGGACGAATGTCCGGGTTTGCAGTCGTCTTCAACCGCTTTCGAATCACAAGAATAGGGAAGGGAGCAGAATCGAGATGGTTACGCTATTTTGTTACGGAACCTTGCAGTCGCCCCTGGTCATGAAAGCCGTCACCGGACAGGCGTTTTCAGGCAAGGAAGCCACCTTGAACAACTGGGCGCGCTACCGGGTGCGCGGTTCGGAGTACCCGGGCATCACCCCGCAGCCGGACTCGGTGGTCACCGGCAAGGTGTACTGGGGGCTGGACGAGGAAGCCATGGAAAAGCTGGACGAGTTCGAGGGCGACAAGTACGAGCGGGTTCTGGTCCAGGTGACCCTGGTGGACGGCAGTCTTGAAGAGGCCTATGTCTATGCGATCAGGGAGGACTGCCGAAAAATGCTCTCCACTGACCCCTGGGATTTCGACCGCTTCCTCCAGAACGGACTGGAAAAGTTCATCCATTGGTTCGTGGAGGATCGGCGCGACCTGTTCGATCGGGGTGATCTCTGACCCGGCCGCAACCGTTCGAGCCTCTTTTCGCCATCGGCAGGGATCGTGTCCGTCCCCTGCCGGTGGCTTTTTTTTGCCCGTACGATCCGACCGGGGCGAGCCGGGATCACCTGGCCGGGCGGCCCTGCACCTGCTCAAGGGCAATCCGCCGGTCCGGGGGCAGGTCCGGATTGGCCCGGTAGAGCAGGGTCATCCGGCCGATGATTTGCACCACCGCGGCCCCGGTCAGGCGGCCGAGTTCCCGTCCCGCTGCGGTTCGATCCACGGGGCAGTTCTGCCCGACCTTGATCTTGATCAGCTCACGCGCGGTGAGCGCCGCCTCTGCCGATTTGACCAGGGCCGGCGACAACCCTTCCCGGCCGATGTACACCACCGGCTCCAGGTGGTGGCCCAGGCCGCGCAGCCTCTTTTTCTGATCGCCGGTGAGCAGGTCGTCTGAATCCAGCGGTTGTGTCATGGCAGGCTCCCAAAAAAAAGCCGCGGGCCCCGAGGGGCAGTCGCGGATCAGGTGAACAGGTTGGTGACGATCCGGTAGCCGCCCAGCCAGGTGCCCACGGCCGAGCCCAGCGAGGTGAGCAGAAACACCAGGAAGATGCGCAGCAACCGGTTGCGCCACCAGCCGCCAGCGGTGGACAGGTCCCGGCCGGCTGCCTCGAACTCGCGGACAACGGGCGGACAGACGAGGATCTGGACAAAGGCGCAGACATAGCCGGCGCCGATGAGCGGCGACAGGCTGGTAATGGGCGCGGCAACGAAGGCGGAGAGAATGGTGGCCGGATGGGCGAGGGCGACGAGGGCCCCCAGGGCGGAGGGGATGCCGTTGGCCAGCACCCAGTAGAGGGCGTTGGCCGTCAGTTCGGCCGCACCGTGACGGGCGCCGATGAGCAGGAGGGAAAGGACGATCAGCGCCGGGATGAGCCAGCCCAGCAGTTTCCAGAGGCGGCCGACCGGGGGAATAGTGGTGATCTCCGCCAACAGGCCGCTGTTGTCGTGGACAATGGCGCGGCGGATGCCCTCCAGGTGCCCGGCCCCGACCACGGCCACGACCCGCTCGCCGTGCGCCTGCCTGATCCGTTCGGCCATGTAGATGTCGCGTTCGTCGATGAGCACTTCCTTGGTGTGGGGCAGGGCCTGACCCAACTCGTTGATCAGTTCGGAGAGCACGTCGTGGCGTCGCATGGCCGCGAGTTTTTCCTCGTCCAGTTCGGTCTTGTCGAACAGGGAGGTGACCAGCGAGGCGAGCAGATAGCCTTTTTTCAGGAAGGGGGTGGCGTGCCAGGCGCGGCGCAGGGTCACGCGCACATCGCGATCGCAGAGTTCCACCGGGATGTGCAGCTGTTCCGCTGTTTGCGCGGCGGCGAGCAGTTCCGTCCCGGGCATGACGCCCAACTGGCCGCCGAGTTTTTTCTGGTAGGCGGCGAGGACCAGGTTGACCAGCAGGGTGGCCAGTTGCCGGTCGCGGACCACCTGGCGGAGATCGAGGTTTTCCCAGTTGCGGCGCTTCGCCAGGGCGGCGTAGCGTTTTTCGTCGAGTTCGACGCAGACGGTATCCGGCCGTTCCCGGCTGATCACCTCCTGGACCAGGTCGGCCGACTGGCGGGAGATGTGGGCCGTGCCCACCAGGAGCACGGTCTTGTCCGGCAGCGGTACGCAGACGACCTCCTCGGGGTAGGAACAGGACGGAAAGTTGGTTGCGGTCATGCGATTCGTGGGAAGCAGTGAGGCGGGCACCGCCGTGCGCGGCAGGGGTGGGGCGATGGCTGCGGTTGGGGAGAGCGCGGGCAACAGGTAGCCCTGGAAAGCGAGGAACCGGTGCCGGTCCGGCTGAGGAGCCGGGGGGCGAAGACCTCCCGCAACAGGCGCTGCGCCCGGGTCAGGCGCTGCGCCCGGCGACGGGAGGGCGGCAGGCGCGCCGGTTGTCAGGCCGGCAGGTCATCCCCTTTTCACGAGCAGCTTGTCACCCTGCGCCAGGTTGCTGTTGGGCAGGTTGTTCAGCTTCTTGATTTCCTGGGGGGAGATCTGGAACCGTTTGGCGATGTTCCACAGCGTGTCGCCGTTTTTGACCACGTACCAGGTCTGCACCGCCTTCTTTGCCTTGGAGCTGGTCACCGCGGCGACCGCAACATTGGCCGGCTTCTTGGCCACGGCCACCGTCCGGACCGCGCTGGCGGGCTGTTTCTTGCCGGCGGCCACGACCGGGGCCGGGGTGGCGGGCTGCTGTTGGGCAACTCGCTGCGGGGCGGGGGGGGGCTCTGCCTTGGTCACGGCCGCCACTGCAGGCGCGGCTGCGGCATTTTGTTTCTTGGTGGCGGTCAACACCGGCACGCCGTCCGGCCGCTCTTCCCGTGTTCCGGCGGCCGACACGACCGTTTGGGCGGGCGTTTCCCCACCATCGGCAGGCGCCTTGGCCACCGTGGCCAACACGGTCATGGCCTCGGGAGCAGGCCGGTCGAGATGGAGGGTGAGCCGCTGCCCCGCCCTGACCTTGCTCTTTGCCGTGAGGGTGTTCCACTGCATGAGTTCCCGCACCGACACCTGGTACTGGGAGGCAATGCGCGACAGGGTTTCCCCGGGCCGCACCTGGTGGAGCGCGGTCGTCCGCCGGTTGGCCGCGTCATTTTTAGCCAGCGCCTTTGGCTGCTCATCCTTCTTGAGGGCCAGCAGGGTGGTGGCGGTGGCCGGAATCCTCAGGCGCAGGCCCTGCTGCAACCTGGAGGAGCGCAGGTTGTTGGCCTTGAGCAGGGTGGTGGTGCTGATGTTGTAGTTCCGGCAGATCTGGGACAGGGTCTCGCCCCGCTGTACCGTGTGGGTGAGGAAGTTGGTGGTGGCGACGAGTTTGGCGGTGCGGGCGCGCTGGTACTTGTCCAGGTTGCCGGCGATCAGTTCCCTAGTGCCGGTGGGGATGCGCAGGGCGTAGCTGCCCTGCTTGGGCGGGGTCTGATTCTTGAGCAGTTCGTTATTCAGGGCCCGAATCTGCTTGAGCGAGGTGTTGGCAACGGCAGCCACCGCCTCGAGG
>JAGODN010000196.1 GCA_017998195.1 Desulfobulbus sp.
TGCTCGACCAGGACAACCGCTTTGTCGACCGCTACAACCATGAACTGGTGGAGATCCAGCGGGTCCACTCCGGCTACATGGAGGAGTACCGCAACCACCTGCACCGGGTGATCGAGGAGTTCTGCCGGGAGACGAACAGCGACTGGGGCTGGCGGCTGCTCGACGACTTCCCGGACTACGTCGGCCGCTTCTGGCTGGTCAAGCCCAAGGCCGCGGACCTGGAAAGCATGCTCGACCGGCTGCGCCAGCGCGGCGAATAACCTCCACCAGCACACCACCATGGACAAGCGACCCGACAACGTCTTTCAGTTCCTCGAGGTGGAGCGGAAACTGCCGGCCAAGGTGGGCCTGGTCACCCGCAAGACCGCCTTCCGCGAGATCTACGAGCCGGTGACCGAGCTCAGCCTGCGCGACCAGGCCGAGCGCTGCCTGGCCTGCGGCAACCCCTACTGCCAGTGGCGCTGCCCGGTGCACAACCTCATCCCGGACTGGCTGAGGCTGATGGCCGCGGGCGAGGTGGAGGCCGCGGCCGAACTCTGCCACCAGACGAACACCCTGCCCGAGATCTGCGGCCGGGTCTGCCCGCAGGACCGGTTGTGCGAAGGGGCCTGCACCCTGAACGACGGCTTCGGCGCGGTGACCATCGGCGCGGCCGAGAAGTACATCACCGAGACCGCCCTGGCCCGCGGCTGGCGACCGGACCTGCGCGGCGTCCCGCCCACCGGCCGGCGGGTGGCGGTGGTCGGCGCCGGCCCGGCCGGCCTGGCCTGCGCCGACGTACTCGTGCGCAACGGGGTGCAGCCGGTGGTCTTTGACCGCTACCCGGAGATCGGCGGCCTGCTCACCTTCGGCATCCCCGAATTCAAGCTGGAGAAATCCGTGCTCGCCCGGCGGCGCGAGCTGTTCACCGGAATGGGGGTCGAATTCCGGCTGGGGGTCGAGGTCGGCCGCGAGGTGGAGCCGCAGGTGCTGCTCGACGAGTTCGACGCCCTGTTCCTTGGCCTGGGCACCTACCGGTTCATGCGCGGCGGCTTCCCGGGCGAGGACCTGGCGGGCGTGCACGACGCCCTGCCCTTCCTCGTCGGCAACGTCTGCCAGTGCCGCGGCTGGCCGGCCCAGTCCCCCTACGTGGACACCGCCGGCCTGCGGGTGGTGGTGCTCGGCGGCGGCGACACGGCCATGGACTGCTGCCGCACCGCGGTCCGCCAGGGCGCGGCCAGCGTCACCTGCGCCTACCGCCGCGACGAGGCGAACATGCCCGGCTCGCGGCGCGAGGTGGCCAACGCCCGCGAAGAGGGGGTGAATTTCCTGTTCAACCGCCAGCCGGTGGGTATCCTTGGTGAGCTGCACTGCGAGGGGGTGGAACTGGTGAGCACCGAACTGGGCGAGCCGGACCCCAGCGGCCGGCGGCGGCCGGTGGTGGTGGCCGGCAGCCAGGTGACCGTGGCCGCGGACCTGGTGCTCATCGCCTTCGGCTTCCGCCCCAGCCCGCCCGCTTGGCTCGCCCGCTGCGGGGTGGAGCTGGACGAACAGGGGAGGGTGCGGGCCGCGCCCGAATCCGGCCCCTTTCCCCTGCAGACCGCCAACGCCAAAATCTTTGCCGGCGGCGACATGGTGCGCGGCTCGGACCTGGTGGTCACCGCCATCTGGCAGGGCCGCCAGGCCGCCCGCGGCATCCTCGCCCACCTGGGCCTGGACTGAGTTCCTCAGCCCCAAAGGTCCAACAAAAAAGCCGTCGTCCCGGCAGGATGCGGGACGACGGCTTGAGTCCTCCACCCGGCGGGCGGGACGGACAGGTCGGGTTCAGCCGGCCTCGAAGCGGATCAGGGTCTGATCCGCCTCCACCGCCTGCCCCTTGTTGACCAGCACCTCGGCGATCACCCCGTCGATCGGCGAGGCCACGCCGCTCTCCATCTTCATCGATTCGAGCACCACCAGGTTCTGGCCGCGGAACACCCGCTCGCCCTTCTGCGCGAGCACATCCACCACCAGGCCGGGCATCGGGCAGAGGAGGATGTTGCTCTGGCCCTTGTCCTCCTTCTCGGGCATGAACTGCATCATCTCCCACTCCTTCGGGGTGTAGACCTCGAACAGCCGGGAAACGCCGTTGAAGCTCATGAACATGAACGACTCGTGGAAGCGGATGCGGAAGCGGTAGTCCTGGCCGTTGATGTTCAGCTTGAGTCGCCGGCGGAAGAACTCGAACCGGGGGATCTCCACCTTGTACAGGGTGCCGTCGGCGCGGATGGCGCAGGTCTGCCCGCTCACCGGCGGTTCCTCCAGGACGATCTCGAACACGTCCTCCTGGCAGCGCACCATGTAGCGGCGCGGCCGGCCGTGGTCATGCTTGATGCCGATCTCCGAGACCATGTGCCGCAGCGACTTGCGCACCGCCACGGTGCGGGTGTGGTAGATCAGGGTGGCGGCCAGGGCGGTCAGGCGGAGATACTGGACGGGCGGCGACAGCTTGGCCCGGCCGCCTTCGAAATGCTGATCGATGAAGCCGGTGTGCAGGTTGCCCTCGGCGAACTCGGGCAGGCAGAGCACCCGGGTGACGAAGTCGATGTTCGTGTTCACGCCCTCGATGTGGTAGCCGTTGAGCGCCTCGACCAGCCCGCGCCGCGCGTCCTCGCGGGTCTTGCCGTGGCAGATGAGCTTGGCCAGCATGGAGTCGTAGAACACGTCGATCTTGCCGCCGATGTTGACGCCGCTGTCCACCCGCACGCCCGCGCCGCGCGGGGCGAAGTAGCGGGTGATCATGCCGGTGGAGGGGATGAAGCCGCGGGTCGGCTCCTCGGCGCAGATGCGCGCCTCGATGGCCCAGCCGTTGAAGCGGATGGCCCGCTGGTCGAAGGGCAGCGGCTCGCCGCTGGCGATGCGCAGCTGCCACTCCACCAGGTCGAGCCCGGTGACCATCTCGGTGACCGGGTGCTCCACCTGCAGGCGGGTGTTCATCTCCAGGAAGTAGAAGTTCTGCTTGGCGTCCATGACGAACTCGACCGTGCCCGCGTTCACGTAGTTGGCGGTGCGCGCCAGGTCGCAGGCGGCCTGGCCCATGCGCTGGCGCAGCTCCGTGCTCACCGCGGGCGAGGGCGACTCCTCGACCACCTTCTGGTAGCGCCGCTGGATGGAGCATTCGCGCTCGCCCAGGTGGATGACGTTGCCGTGGCTGTCGGCCAGCACCTGGATCTCGATGTGGCGCGGCTGCTCGATGTAGCGCTCGACAAAGACGCGGGTGTCGTTGAAGGCCTTCTGCGTCTCCTGGCGGCTGGCGGCCAGGGCATCTTTCATGTCCTCGGCCTTGCGGACGATGCGCATGCCCTTGCCGCCGCCGCCGGCGGCCGGCTTGAGCAGGATCGGGTAGCCCACCTCCTCGGCGATCTTCAGGGCCTCGGCCTCGTCCCTGATGGCCTCGATGTGTCCGGGGATGACCGGCACGCCGGCATTCTTGGCCAGCTCCTTGCTGGTGATCTTGTCGCCCATCACGTCCACCGCCTCCACCGGCGGGCCGATGAAGACCATGCCGGCCGCCTCCACCGCCTTGGCGAACTCGGCTTTTTCCGAGAGGAAGCCGTAGCCGGGATGGATGGCCTCGGCGCCGGTGGCGCGGGCGGCGGCAATGATCTTGTCGATCACCAGGTAGGACTGCTGGGAGGGAGAGGGGCCGATGTGCACGGCCTCGTCCGCCAGCTGCCGGTGCAGGCTGCGGCTGTCGGCGTCCGAGTAGACGGCCACCGTGCCGATACCCAGGCGGTTGCAGGTGCGGATGATGCGGACGGCGATTTCGCCGCGGTTGGCGATGAGTACTTTTTTGAACATGGCGTGCCTCACAGGGGGATGTTTCCGTGTTTGCGATCCGGGCCCTTGGTGCGCTTGCTGTCAAGCATCTGCAGGGTGCGGATGAGATGCATGCGCGTGTTCCGGGGGAAGATGACATCGTCGATGTAGCCCCGCTGCGCGGCGAGGAAGGGGTTGGCAAAGGTGCTGCGGTACTCTTCCATCTTCTCGTTGAGCACGGCCTCCGGGTTCTCGGCCGCGTAGATCTCCTTGCGGTGGATGACCTCGGCCGCGCCCTTGGGCCCCATGACCGCGATCTCGGCGGTGGGCCAGGCGTAGTTGACGTCGCAGTGGATGTGCTTGGAATTCATCACCAGGTAGGCGCCGCCGTAGGCCTTGCGCACGATCACCGAGATGCGCGGCACGGTGGCCTCGGTGAAGGCGTAGAGCAGCTTGGCGCCGTGGCGGATGATGCCGCCGTGCTCCTGGTCCGGGCCGGGCATGAACCCGGGCACGTCGACCAGCGAGACGAGCGGGATGTTGAAGGCGTCGCAGAAGCGGACGAACCGGCCGGCCTTGAACGAGGCGTCGTTGTCGAGCACGCCGGCGAGCACCGCCGGTTGGTTGGCCACCAACCCCACGGTCTGGCCGCCGAGGCGGCCGAAGCCGCAGATGATGTTGCGTGCGAACCCGGCGTGCACCTCCATGAACTCGGCCCCGTCGAGGATCGAGAGGATGAGCACGTTCATGTCGTAGGTCTGGTTCGAGTTGCTCGGGATGAGGTAGTCGAGCGCCGGGTCGGTGCGGTCCGGAGCGTCGCTCAGGTCGAAGATCGGCGCGCGGTGCTGGTTGTTCGAGGGCAGGTAGCTGATCAGCCGGCGCACCTCGCGCAGGGCGAGCACGTCGTTGTGCACGGTGAAATGGGCCACGCCGCTCTTGCTCGCATGCACCTTGGCCCCGCCTAGTTCCTCGGAGGTGATGTCCTGGTGGGTGACCGTCTTGACCACCGACGGACCGGTGACGAACATGTAGGAGCTGTCCTCGACCATGAACACGAAGTCCGTGATCGACGGGCTGTACACCGCGCCGCCGGCGCAGGGCCCCATGATGCAGCTGATCTGCGGCACCACGCCGCTGGCGCGGACGTTGCGGTGGAAGATCTCGCCGTAGGCGGCGAGCGCGTCCACGCCCTCCTGGATGCGCGCCCCGCCCGAGTCGTTGAGGCCGATGATCGGCGCGCCCACCTTGACCGCCAGGTCCATGACCTTGCAGATCTTCTGGGCATGGGCCTCACCCAGGCTACCGCCGATGACGGTGAAGTCCTGGCTGAACACGAACACCTCGCGGCCGTCGATGTTGCCGTGGCCGGTGATCACGCCGTCGCCGAGGTAGCTCTTCTCCTGGCCGAGACTGCCGCCCCGGCTGCCCTTGAGCACGTCGAACTCCTCGAACGAACCAGTGTCGAGGAGCAGGCCGAGCCGCTCCCGGGCAGTGAGTTTGCCCCGTCGGTGCTGCGCCGCCATCTGCTGTTCGCCGCCGGCGGCGACCGATTCCTCGCGCAGCCTCTCCAGTGTCTCGAGCGTTGCCTGGTATTGCGTATCCATGCGTGTCACCTCGTGATGGAAGCCGCCGC
>JAGODN010000008.1 GCA_017998195.1 Desulfobulbus sp.
TGACCAGGAGTGATCCTTGTTCTTACCCAACAACCTGATAGGATTCAAGCAGTAAACAGTGTTTCGCCGCCTGCTTCGGCGGCCAAGACGAACGGCCTCAGCCGGCGAAAGGTGTGGCCGGATGGACCGGGTTGCCTGATGCCGTTCCCCGGAAATCCATTCGATCCGGCAGAAAGACCGCTGCGTTCACCCGGAAGACAGGGTCGCCGGTGCAGCACACCGAAAATAGTATTGACTGGCAAGGAACCGGTTTGCTATACCTGACCGCCATTCGACATCCCGTCACCACCGGTTTTCAAAAAAAATCCGGGCGCTAGGTGCCGGCACAAAGCCGCCCGTTGGCCATCGTCACCGATGGTCGCCCCGATCGGACCAGGAACCCGGCATAACTCTGCCAATCCCGGGACAACGGCACCACAATGGACAGTGTTTCGGCCGCTTGCTTCGGCCTCGCAGGAACCATCGCCCCCAACAACGTCTGGTGCAGGAATTCTGATGAAAGGAATCTACGCTGGAAGTTTCGACCCGCCGACCAACGGCCACCTGTGGATGATCGAACAGGGTGCCAAGCTGTTCTGCAAATTCTACGTGGCCATCGGCCAGAACTCGCAGAAGGCCTACACCTTCACGCTGGAGGAGCGGGTCGAGATGCTGCAGGAGATGTGTGCTGATTTCGACAATGTCGAAGTGGTCCAGTTCGAAAACAAGTTCCTGGTCAAATATGCCGAGTCCATCGGGGTGGATTACATCCTGCGCGGCATCAGGAACGAAAAAGACTACACCTACGAACGCGGCATGCGCTATGTCAACAGCAACATGAATAACACCATCCAGACGTTGTTCATGATGTCGCCCCGGTTCCTGGTCGAGGTCAGTTCCAGCCTGGTCAAGGGGCTGGTCGGCTCGGACGACTGGGAGCATATTGTCCGGGAATACGTGCCGGAATCGGTTTTTTTCCGGATGCTGAAAAAATTCGGCATCATTTCACCTCTCCACAACCGCCGGCGGGTGCTGGAAAGCATCTGAAAAAGAGCGCGGCTGGCCTTCCGCCGACCATCGCGAGGCAACGCTGGCCCGGCATTGTTCGGGAGATTCAGGACCCGACAGGATTTAGCCAGTACACTTGGGGCCCGTCACCTGCCCCGCCCCATCGAGCCCGAAAAAACCCGCAAAAAAGCCCTGGCATTTCTGCCAGGGCTTTTTTGTTGTTCGTCGAATTGGGTGTTCCGAATAAACCGCATGAACGGTGTCAGAACAACTCCCTGGCTGAAACGGTCGGAGCGCAGCCCCTTCGTTCAGGCCGGGATCAACCCGGGTACTTGCCCTCGATGTAATCCTTGAGGTAGTGGTTCTCCACCTCGCGGATACTGATCTGCGCATTGACCACGTCGCCGATGGACACCAAGCCTTTCAATTCTTTTTTGTCCATGATCGGGATGTGACGAATACGATTCTCGGTCATGACCGCCTGCAGATAATCGACGGTATCCTCTTCCGAGGCGCAGATAATATTCCTGGTCATTACCTGGCTGACCTTCTGCAGACTGCAGTTTTCCACGCAGCCCTCGTGCACGGCTTTGAGGATATCGTTGGGGGCGACGATGCCAACGATCTCGTCCGTGTCGTTGACCACGATCAGCGAACCGATCCTGTTGCTGAACAATTTTGCGGTGGCAGCCATCAGCGTACTGTTTTCGTTGATGGTGTACACCTTGGTTCCCTTGACCTTGAGAATATCTTTCACTTTCATGGGGTGACTCCTTGAAGAGAGATTTACTGGCCGGATACCCGTCAAGCAGGGCGCCGAATCCCTGGCCGGGCGGGATTCTCCATCAGATGGCTATCGGGTACAGACTGATGGCGAACACGCAGACCGCCAAGATAAAAGTGCAAATCGGTGCCAGCCCGCCGACGGCGCGTTCGTTGAACTGATCCTCCGGCTCGTAAAAGTACATGGTAATGATGAGCCGCAGGTAATACCACATGGAAATAATACTGCTGACAATACCCAGTACGGCCAGTACAACCTGCCCTGCGTCAATGGCGCTGGTGATGATGTAGAATTTGCCCATGAAACCGGCGGTCGGCGGGATTCCGGCCATGGAGAGCAGGAAAATGCTGATCGCTGCGGCCGAGTAGGGCCTGGACTTGGCAAGCCCCTTGAAGTCATCGAAGGTCTTGCGCTGTTCGCCCGTCCCGCCCAGATAGGACAGGGCGGCAAAGATACCCAGGGTGCTGGCCGCGTACGCAGCCAGGTAGAAGGCGATGACACTGCCGGTGAACTCCTGGGTGCTGACCGCCACCAGGGCGATGAGCAGGTAACCGCTGTGGACGATGCCGGAAGCAGCCAGCATGCGCTTGAGGGACTGCTGACCGATGGCGATCAGGTTGCCGCCGAACATGGTCAGAATCGAAATGTAGAACAGGTATTTGACCCAGCCGGCGTGCAGACCCGGATCGAGCACCAGGAAGTTGGCGAACACGGCAAAGATGGCGGTCTTCAGAGCGGTGGCCATGTAGCCGGTAATGGGAACGGAGGCACCGTCATAGACATCCACCACCCAGGCATGGAACGGGAAGGCGGCTGCCTTGAACAGAAAGGCCACGAGGATGAAAAAGGCCCCGCCGATGATCGCCGGCGACTGGAGGAAGGCATGAGTGCTCAGATATTGGCCGATCAGCGGAAACTTGGTGCTGCCGGCGGCGCCATAAATGAGGGCGCTGCCCATGACCAGGAAACTCCCGGCAAAGGCGCCGAGCATGAGGTACTTGAGGAGCGCTTCCGTGCTGATCACATTCTTGCGGTCATAACCGACGAGAATGTAGATGGCCAGGGACATGATCTCCAAGGCGATGAACACAGTAATCAACTCCTGGGCCATGGTCAGGAGCAGCATGCCAGACGCGGCGAACACGGTCAGGCTGTAGTACTCGGTGGTGCAGAAGGAATTCTGTTTGAAGTACGATTGCGAACTCAAGGCGGTGAACAACCCGCAGGCCAGGATGATGAGGCCGGCAGCCTTGGAGAAGTTGCTGACCACCAGAATCCCATTGAAAACATCCCCGTACAGGGCGGTGCTGCCGGTGACGCACGATCCCAACTGCACAAGAAAGGCGATACCGAACACCCCGGCACACCCGTAGGCTGCGACCTCGTGGGAGAGTTGATCATAGGCGGAGGCGATCATCAGCAGGATGGCCCCGGCGCCGACGATAATCAGTGGCAAAAGTAGCATTAACTCGTTCGTCATGATGGAAATCCAGCCCTATTTCTGTTCAAAGGTGAGCCCAGATATCTGAGCGTTGCTTACCGGTGCCTGTGCGACCACAGGGGTCTTCTGCTCGAACTGCATCGCCGTGGAAGGCGTGATCTTGCTCAGGAAGGGATGGGGGTAGATGCCCATGATGATGATGAGGAGAATCACCGGCAGGAAGGTCAGCCCCTCGACCAGAGTGAGATCCTTGAAGTTTTCAGAAGTTGCGCTGGTTTTTTCATAGAAGACCCGCTGGAACATCCACAGCATGTAGCAGACCCCGACAATAAGGGTGGCGCCGGCCAGCACACCGATGACCACGTTGAACTTGATCGCGCCGAGAATGATCATGAACTCGCCGATGAACCCGCTGGTACCGGGCAGACCCACGGAGGCGAGCATGGCAATGGCGAAGTACATGGCAAAGACCGGCGCCTTGGCGGCCAGACCTCCGAGATCGTCGATGGTGCGTGTCTTGCTGCGTTCTTCGAGCAGGCCGACGAAGAGGAACAGCACACCGGTGCTGGTGGCGTGGGCCACGATCTGGTAGATGCTGCCGGTCAGGGCCTGCACGTTCATGCAGAACACCCCGAGCGCAATCACACCCATGTGCGAAGCGGAGGAAAAGGCGAGCATCCGCTTGATATCTTTTTGGGTAATGGCGGCGATACCGCAGTAGAGCATGCCGATCACGCCGGAATAGGCCAGAAGGATGGCAAAGCGGGCGAACTGTTCGTCGAATACCGGCACCACGAAGCGGATGACGCCGTACACACCGATCTTGGCCATGATGGCGGACAGGACAAAGGTGGCGGCGGTGGGCGCCTCGGTGTAGGCGTCGGGCAGCCAGGTGTGGAAGGGAAAGAGCGGAATCTTGATGGCAAAGGCGATCATGAATCCGAAGAAGGCCACTGCGGCGACTCTGCCGGTCAGGTTGAGCCGCGCCATCTCGCTCATCGAGAAGTTCCACTCGTTGAACTGACCGTGATAGCTCACGCCAAGGTAGATGAGGGCGGCCAGCATGAGCAGAGATCCGGCGATGGTGTACAGGGTGATCTTGAGGGTGGCCGGCAGCCGTTTCGGTCCGCCATAGAGGCCGAGCATGAAGAACACCGGCAGCAGCATGATCTCCCAGAAGATATAGAACAGCACCATGTCCGCGGCGCAGACCGCGCCGGTCATGGCACCCTGCACGATGAGCAGGTTCGCGTAGTAGCCCTTCTCCTGGGTGCGGAACACCAAGTAAACCATGGGCAGCAGCACCGAGGCGGCCATGAGGATGAACAGGCTGATGCCGTCAATGCCCAGGTGATAGGAGATGCCCAGCGACTTGATCCAGGGGATGTACTCGACGAATTCGAGTTGTCCGGTGGATTTGAAGCCGAAGTAGAGGTCCAGGCTCAAAACCAGGGTTGCCAGCGAGATGACGAGCCCCGTGCTCCTCGCAACCATCCTGCTGGCCGGACTGGCGAGCAGCAGCAGTCCGGCGAGGATGGGGAGAAAGATTATGACGGAAAGGACATGTTCGAACATTCTTTCACCTTCCTAGTTCAGCGATTGAGAGAGGAAAAGGCTCATGAGGCTCAGCCCGACGACCATGTAGATGGCGTACACCCGGACATACCCGACCTGGAGGGCCTTGAAGGCCGTGCCCAGCACCATGTAGAGCCGCGCAGCCCCCTTGACAGGACTGTCGGTGACATTCGGTTCGATGGTCTTCCAGATCGCCGTGCCGATGGCCTTGTACGGCTGCACGAAAACCGCGTTGTACAGTTCGTCAACATAGAACTTGTTGTAGGCGAAGCTGGCAAAGCCTTTGAAAGCAGGTTCCTGGGCTCCCTGGCCGAACTTGCTGTAGGCGATCTTCACGCCGACCGCGAAAGCGGCAATGCTTGCCACGATGGCGAGAACCTGCAGCATGGCCGAACTGTGGTGGTGCTCGGTCAGACTCGGCTCAAGCCAATGGGAGATGGTCAGGACGCCGGGGAAGTTGAGGAAGCCGGCGAAAACGGCGCCAACGGCCAGGATGATCAGCGGCACGGTCATCACGGCCGGCGATTCCTGGGCATGTTCGTAGGCGTGGTGATCCCTGGGTTCGCCATGGAAGACAACGAAGATCATCCGGAAGGTGTAGTAAGCCGTCATTCCGGCCACGAGCACACCGATCATCCAGATGCCGTAATGGCCGGTGGCAAGTGCACTGTAGAGGATTTCATCCTTGCTGAAGAATCCCGAGAAGGGTGGGCAGCCGGCAAGGGCCAGGGCGCCGATCACCATGGTGAGGTAGGTCTTCGGCATTTTGGCCCTGAGTCCGCCCATCTTCCAGATGTTCTGCTCATGGTGCAGGGCGTAGATGACCGAACCGGCGCCAAGGAAGAGCAGGGCCTTGAAAAAGGCGTGGGTGAACACGTGGAAAATACCGGCCGAGTAGGCGGCGACACCGACACCGGCGAACATGTACCCCAACTGGCTGACCGTGGAGTAGGCCAGCACTTTCTTGATGTCATCCTGGAACATGCCGAAGATGGCGGCAAGCAGGGCGGTGAGAATGCCCACCCAGGCGACAATGGTTCCGGCCAGTTCCACATGGGCGTAGAGGAAACTGAAGCGGGCAACCATGTACACACCGGCGGTGACCATGGTAGCGGCATGGATGAGAGCGGATACAGGGGTGGGACCGGCCATGGCGTCGGGCAACCAGACATAGAGCGGAATCTGTGCCGACTTGCCGGTGGCGCCGACAAAGAGGAGCAGGCAGACGGTCAGGGCAATGGCCGGGGTCAGGTGATGGACGTTGGCCTTGAGCGAGAGGTAATCGAAGCCCTGCGCGCCGACGGCCCAGAAAAGGAAGGCCATGCCGAGCACGAACCCGAGGTCGCCGATGCGGTTGACGATGAAGGCCTTGTTGCCGGCCAGCACGTTCTCGCGGTCTTCACTGTAATAGCTGATGAGCAGATACGAGCAGAGGCCGACGCCCTCCCAGCCGACGAACATGACGACCGGGCCGTCTCCGAGCACGAGCACGAGCATGCTGCCCAGGAACAGGTTCATGTAGGCGAAGAACTTGCCGTAGTTCTTGTCCCCGCCCATGTAGCCGATGGAATAGACGTGAATGAGCGTGCCGATCAGGGTGACGAACAGCAGCATCAGACAGCTGAGCGGGTCCGCCAGGAAGCCCATGTTGATGTGCAGGTCGCCGACGCTGAACCAGGTGAAGGCGTTGTGGGTCAGGAACCGGGACTCGGGCGGCAGAGCTTTCAGGGCGAAGAAGACCTTGAGCGCCAGCACGAAGGAGAGGACCGGTCCCACACAGGCAAGCAGGCCGTAGAACTTTTCAGGCAGCCGCTTCCTGTTGCAGGTAAAGACGTGCAGCAGTCCGATGACGACTGCACCCAGCAATGGAAAGAGCGGGATCAGACCCAGGTAGGTTGCACTTTGTTCCATGAAAATCACCCTTTCAGCAGGCTGAATACGTTCGTATCAAGCTTGCCCTTGTGTTTGTGCAGTAATATCACGACGGCCAGCGCCAGAGCAGCTTCCGCTGCGGCAACCGCCATGACCATCATCGCCAGCACATGCCCATCCATGCTCTCATGGACCCGCGAGAAGGCGATGAAAGCGAGGTTGGCTGCGTTCAGCATCAGTTCGATGGACATGAACACGGTGAACACGTTCCGCCTGGAGATGACACCGACAATGCCCAGGCAGAAAAGAATGATGCTGAGAAAGAGGTAATTGTGGATCATTTGCCCGTCCCCCTTTTCCCTGCCAGGACGACAGCTCCGACCAGGGAAACCAGAAGCAGAATGGATACGATTTCAAAGGGTACCAACCAGTCCCTGTACAGGACCAGTCCTACCGGTTTGACGCCGCCGAAGTCGTTGCCGACGAGGTCGGCGGCGAGGTTCGGCAGGGAATTGACGATCTTGCCGAGAAACAGGGCCACCGGTGACACCAGCACGATACCGACCAGGATGTTGACCAGTTTCATCTCTTCCCTGGGCAGATCCTCGGCCTGAATATTCAGGAACATGATGATGAAGACGATGAGCGACATGATGGCGCCGGCATAGACGATCAGCTGCAGG
This sequence comes from Desulfobulbus sp., assembly GCA_017998195.1. Lineage (GTDB taxonomy): Bacteria > Desulfobacterota > Desulfobulbia > Desulfobulbales > Desulfobulbaceae > Desulfobulbus. Next base: position 7,343 of record JAGODN010000008.1, read on the forward strand.
GCAAAGATCAGTTTGGCCGAAAGCAGGGCGTACAGTCCTGCCAGGCTGATAAGCGTGACGATAAAACTCATCGCTCCGTTCATCGGGTGCCGAAAGAGAATCAGTCCAACCGCGCCCAGCACAGCCAGCACTGCGAACCCGTAAAACAACACGTTGACTAGCATGGTTTCAAGCGCCCCCTTTCTTGTACTCTTCTTCGGTAAATGCACCCTTGGTCGCCAGCAGATCGCTCAGAGTCATGACAAACTGGCTCCGATCGTTTCCGGTGACTGAAAAGATACCTGTATCCATGCGGATGGCTTCCATCGGGCACGCCTCGACGCAGTAGCCGCAATAAATGCACTCAAGGAGGTCGATCTCGAACTTGACCGGCATTTTTTCCGTCCGGCCGTCGAACCGTTCACCGGCGTCGATGGAGATGCATTTGGCCGGACAGTTGGTCTGGCACATGTAGCAGGCCACACACTTCATCGACCCGTCCTCGTGCGTGGTCAACCGGTGCCGCCCGCGCCACCTGGCGGGAATCTCCGGCTGTACCTCCGGATAATGTCGGATGTACAACTTGGAGTTGTCGAGGAAGTTCCGAATGAAATGACCGAAAGTGGTCGCCATTCCCTTGAAGACCTCGATCAGGTAGAGCTTTTCAGCGAGGGAATCTCCCTTGCGTTCAATGATTTTTACTTTTGTGCTCATGCCGGCTCCTGTCAGCTCAGTGCAATGACGACTGCACTGGTCACGAAAATATTCAGCAGGGAAAGGGGAATCAGGGTCTGCCAGCCCAGACGCTGCAACTGATCGTAGCGGAACCGGGGCAGCGTCCAGCGAACCCAGACATAGACGAAGCACATGAGGGTCACCTTGACCAGGAAGGTGACGATCTGCAGGCAGACCGCGAGGATCCGCGCTGAGGTGCCGCCCGAACCACCGATCAGGAACATGAACAGAACCAGTTCCAGGGCGATGACCACACCCCACAGGATCTTGATGTAAATGTTGGCTTCACGAACCCGCGGATCGTTTTCACGCGGGTAGTGGCTGCGGTTGTTCTTGCTGATCCAGCCGGCGAACAGCAGGGCGAAAACGGGCAGCAGGAGCATGAGCAGGAAGGTGACCACCCGCGAGTTGTTCACCAGGGTTTCCGTGGGGAACCAGGGAATCTGGAATCCGCCGAAGAACAGGGTGACGATGATCGCGCTCGAGGTGAACATGGCCACGTACTCACCCATGAAGAACATGGCAAACTTCATGGCGCTGTACTCCACATGGAAGCCGGCGACGATCTCGCTTTCACCCTCGGCGAGGTCAAAAGGCACACGGTTGGCCTCGGCAAAGGCGGCGGTGATGAAGATGATGGCGCCCAGGGGCTGCAGCACCACACCCCACATGGGGATGAAGCCGAAGAGCAGTTTTCCCTGGAACTGGGCGATCTCCGTCAGGTTGACCGTACCGTAGACCACCAGCAGGCTGATCAGGGCGAGCCCCATGGGGATTTCGTAGCTGATCACCTGGGCGGCGGAGCGGAGGCCGCCGAGCATGCCGTACTTGTTGTGCGAAGACCAACCTGCGAGAATGATGCCGTACACCGAGAAGCCGACGATAGCCAGGAACCAGAGGATGCCGAGGTCCGTGGGGATGGCCTGCATCAGGTACTGCTTGCCGTTGATTACCAGAGTGTCGGCGAAGGGAACCGCTGCAAAGGAGATCAGGCCGACCGCGAAAACGATCACCGGCGCCAGCACAAAATAGAATTTGTGCCGGATGTGGGCCGGAATCACATCTTCCTTGGTGAGCAGTTTCACCGCATCGGCGAGGTTCTGGACCAAGCCGGCGGCCCGGAAGCCGAAGATGTTGCAGCGGTTCGGACCGGACCGGTCCTGGATGAAGGCGCACCCTCGACGTTCCATCCAGACGAGGACAGCGATGAAGCAGAGCGGCACCAAAGCACCGAATGCCACCCTGAGCACAATAAGGAGAATATCAAGCTGCGACATTGGAGACCTCGTTAGCTGTTAAGGCTGTTCCCGCGGCCGGGATGTGCTTCAGATCGACACCGCCCAGTGCGGCAACATTGGCGGTCAGATCGGCGAGAACCTCGTCCCTGGTGGAGAACGGCCCGCCAAGCTGGTGGACGACCTCGATCAGGCTGGGGGCCGGGCTGATCTTGCCAACAGCTGCACGGTACTCCTGCAGGATGCCGTCACAGTTGACCACCATGCCGGTATCCTCGCTGTAGGAAGCGACCGGAAGGCTGATCGCCGCCCTGGCGGCGCAGTCGTTCTCGTAGCTGCCGATGAGGACGAACTGGGTTTTCTCGAACAAGGTGTCGTTTTCAAGGCTGCGGGTGAGATCGTTCTGGAAACTGATCAGCAGATCCGCGCCGGCAATGGCCTGGTCGAACCCGGCTTTGCCACTGTCGATACCGAGGATCGCAAAAGAAGCCCGGTTGGCCGCTTTGTCATCCTGAATGAGGAAATCGTCACCGTCACCCTGCTGGACATAGCCGTCGCTGTATCCGCTTACCGCAGCATTGCACTGTCCGGCCAGAGCCTGGACCGCGTGCATCTGCTCCAGCGAACAGTTGGGCGAGACGACCATCACGATCTTCTTCGCCTGGCTGACGGCACGGCGAACCGCTTCAACGGCCTCGGCCAATTCCACCGACTTCTCCCCGACCCTGGCAGCGGCAAGCCGGTTGTCATTCTCCAGTTTGTAAGTCATCCGGCCTGCATCGCACATGAAATACCCGTTCACCTGCGCATTCAGCCTCGGGCGGAAACGATAAATAACGTCGTCCCTGTATTTTTCGCGGTTGTGATCGATGTAGATGTTGCAGCCCTTGCTGCAGCCGTGGCAGATACCTGGGCTTTTGGTGAGGAACCAGGCACGCTGTTTGAAACGGAAATCACTGCTGGTCATGGCGCCGACCGGGCACAGATCGACCACGTTGAGCGCGTAGCGATTGTTCAGCGGCCGTCCGGGGAAGGTGTTGACGCGGGCCGCGTCTGTCCGGTTGACGATACCGAGTTCCCCGGTTTTGGTGATCAACCGGGTGAAGCGAACGCAGCGGGCGCAGAGTACGCAGCGCTCCTGATCATGGACCACGCCGCAGCCGAAGTCCATTTTTTTGGCCTTGAGCACCGGTTTGACCGACATCCGGCTCTTCTGGCCATCGTACTTCATGTAGAAGTCCTGCAGCTTGCATTCACCGGCCTGATCGCAGATCGGACAGTCGATTGGGTGATTGATCAGCTCCAGTTCCATGACGTTGCGCTGGATCCGCTTGATGTTGTCCACATCCAGCAGGACTTTCATGCCTTCGGCCGCCCGGGTTTTGCAGGCGGGCACAACGGGCGGTCGCCCGTCCTCGATGCCCACCAGGCACAAACGGCAGTTGCCGTCGGCACCCAGGGCCGGGTGGTAGCAGAGATGGGGAATTTCGATACCGACAGCGCCAAGCGCATCAATCAGGTTTTTCCCTGACTCGACCTCGACTTCCTGTCCGTTGACAAACAGTTTTATCTTTTCAGCCATGGTACCCGTATCCTTGTTACATCGCGGCCTGGACCGGAGCGCCGCTGTGCACGTACGCCTCGAACTCATGCCGGAATTTGTTCAGGTAGCTGCGTGTCGACATGGTGCATGCCGCCGAAAGGACACAGACTGTTTTCCCCTCGATGTTGTCGCAGAGTTCGGTCAACAGATCGATGTCAGCCGTCGTTCCCTCGCCTCGCAGGATCTTCTTGACGATCTTCAGCATCCAGCCGAGGCCTTCGCGGCAGGGCGTGCACTGGCCGCAGGATTCGTGATGATAGAAGGAGATGAGGTTCTCGACCAGTTTGACCATGTCCACGGTGTCATCGAGGACCACGATTCCGCCGGACCCGAACATGGTCTTGTGGGCGGCCATGGATTCGTAATCGAGGGTGACATCCTGGGCCTCCTCCGGGGTCAGCACCGGCGTCGAACTCCCGCCCGGGATGATGCCCTTGAGGGTGCGACCGTCACGCAAACCACCGGCCACCTTATCGATCACCTCGAGGATGGGCAGACCCAGCGGCAGTTCGTACATGCCGGGCTTTTTGACCAGCCCGGAAATGCCGAACAGATGCGTGCCGGGACTTTTTTCGGTTCCGTAGGCCTTGTAGGCATCCGGGCCGTTGGTCAGGATAAACGGCAGGGAGGCGATACTCTGGACGTTGTTGATGATGGTGGGGCATCCGTACAGACCCTCCACCGCAGGAAACGGCGGCTTGCTCCGCGGCTGCCCCTTGCGTCCCTCGATGGATTCGAGCAGCGCTGTTTCCTCGCCGCAGACGTAGGCTCCGGCACCCCGGTGGACCGTGACATCGAGCTTGAAATCACGTCCCCCCACCGACTCACCCAGGTACCCAGCCGCATAGGCCTCATCAATGGCCGCCTGCAGGGCCTTCACCTGGGTGGTGTATTCGCCGCGAATATAGATATAGGCGGCGTGGCTCTTGATCGCGTAGCAGCAGATGATGATGCCCTCGATGAGCAGGTGCGGATCACGAACAAGGATGTAACGGTCCTTGAAGGTGGCCGGCTCGGATTCATCGGAGTTCACCGCCAGGTAGACGGGTTTGTCAAGCCCCTTGGGCAGGAAACTCCACTTCAGGCCGGTGGGGAAACCGGCGCCACCACGACCACGCAACCCGCTGGCCTTGACCGTCTCGATGACCTCCTCGGGCTGCATGCTGAACACCTTTTCCAGGGTTGCGTAGGCGCCGTGCTGCTTGGCCACCTCGATCCTGTGGGCGTCGGGTATGTCAAATCGGGCACTGAGTACTTGTACTTGCATTATCCTTCGCTCTCCTTATTTCAGCGTGGCCAAGAGATCCTTGAGCTTTTCCACGTTCATGTTCTCGTAGAACTCCCCATTGATCTGAACCACCGGAGCGGTGCCGCAGTGTCCCAGACATTCAACCTCTTCGAGGCTGTACTGGCTGTCTGCACTGACTTCTCCGGGTTTGATGCCCAACTCACGCTGCAGATAATCGACGATCTCCTGCTTGCCCAGGAGGTAGCATGAAAGCGTTCGGCAGACGCAGATGTGCACTTTGCCTTTCGGCTGCAGGTTGTACATGGTGTAGAATGTGGCTGCCTCGTACACCATGCTGGCGTAGGTGCCGATCCGATCGGCAATGTAGGCCATGGCCTCGGCGCTGATCCAGCCCTCCTGTTCCTGGACAAGCCAGAGCGAGGGCAGGATGAGCGATTCCCGGGTGGGATACCGCGTGGCCAGTCGTTCGAATTCAGCATCCCGCTGCGCGTCGAATGCAAATGGCTTGCCCGTTTCTATCAACTGAGATCGATCACTCATCTGTCCAACTCTCCGCCAATGATGTTGATGCTGCCGAGATTGATAATGGCGTCCGCAATCATCGAGCCCTCAACCATCTCGTGGAACCCGCCCATCATGTAGAAACAGGGTGGCCGGACCTTGCACTTGTAGGGCCTGCCGGATCCGTCGGAGACAAAGTAGAATCCCAGTTCGCCGTTGGCCGCTTCGAAGGAGTCGTACCACTCTCCGACCGGGGTGCGCACACCCTCGAAGACCAGCTTGAAGTGGTTCGCCAACCCTTCGATATTGCTATAGACTTCCGACTTTGCCGGAAGGCTGACCTGGCTGTTGTCGACATTCACCGGTCCCTTGGGGATCATCTTCATGGCCTGGCGGACAATGCTGATGGACTGGGCGATCTCCTCGAAACGGATAAAGATCCGATCGTAGACATCGCCCCTGGAACCCACCGGCACGGTGAAGTCAAAGGCGTCGTAATGGTAGTAGGGATTGTCCTTGCGCAGGTCGAACGGTACACCGCTGGCCCGCAGACAGGGGCCGGTGAATCCGAAGGAAAGGGCCTTTTCTGGTGACATGACACACACGCCCTGGCTCCGGTCGTGAACAATCCGGTTCTTCAGGACCAGTTTGAGCGAGTCGCCCACGCCCTTTTCGATGTCGCGCAGCTGCTGCTCCATGTCCGCTTCCCAGCCCTCGTAAAAGTCGCGGTACATGCCGCCGACGCGGGTGAAGGAACTGGTGAGACGCGCGCCGGTCAGGCGGCTGATGAAATCGTAGGAGGCTTCCTTCTGGTTGTAGAGATACCAGTAGTTGGTCAGACCGCCCATGTCGAGCAGGTTGGCGGCCAGGCAGACGAGATGGTCCTGGACCCGGTAGAACTCGGTGAGGATAACCCGCATGAACTTGCACCGGTCGGTGATCTCCACGCCCAGCCAGGACTCCACCGCCTTGACGAAGGCAATGTTGTTGATCATCGACGAGCAGTAGTTGAGCCGGTCGGTGAGCGGGACGATCTGGTTATAGGTGCGATTCTCCGCGGTTTTCTCGAAACCGCGGTGCAGGTAGCCGATCTCGTTGACGTTGGCCAGGATGGTCTCGCCGTCCAGGGCGGTGAGAATGCGGATGGCGCCGTGGGTGGCCGGATGCGAGGGCCCGAGATTGAGGAACATGATCTCGGTGTTGATATCCTGCATGGTGGTCTGATCCACCCCTTTCGCCTGCAGCCTGGCCTTGATCTCCTTCTCGAGGCTGTCGGTCTCGCAGCAGACCTGGCCTTGCTCGATGGGATAATCCTTGCGCAGCGGATGCCCCTCGAACTGCCAGTGATTGAGGATGCGCCGCAGGTCGGGATGCCCCTGGAAGTTGATGCCGTACTGGTCGAAGGTTTCCCGTTCCCCCCAATTGGCCGAATCCCACAGGTGGGTGGCGGTCGGCACACCGATTGCCGGGTCAGCCACCGGCGTCCGCACCTGTACCACCTGATTCTTTTCCCAATTCCGCAGTGTATGCACAACCGCGAAACGCGCCTCCTGGGCCACCGGATAGGTGAGATAGTCCACTGCGGTCACATCGACGAGCAGACCGAACTGCAGTTCCGGATCGTTCTTCAGGCGGGAAAGCGTCGTCTCAAGCTGTTCAGGCTGCACCGTGAGCACCACAGCGTCCAGACTCGCCGTGCAGGGCAGATCCGGAAACGTGGACTGGATCAATTCTAGCGCCGTCGTATTCATATCAGTCGAGAATTCCTTTGTAATCTTTGTGGCGATCCTGAAGCACGCTTTCGCCCCTGACCTGGTCCTGCAGTTTCATCAAGGCGTCGAATATGGTCTCCGGACGTGGCGGGCAACCCGATACATAGATATCGACCGGAATGATCTGGTCGATGCCCTGCAGGGTACAGTAGTTGTCGTAGATACCGCCGGAGGTGGCGCAGGCGCCCACGGCAATGACCCACTTCGGCTCGGACATCTGCTCGTAAATGCGTTTGAGCACCGGTGCCTGCTTGTAACTGATCGTTCCGCAGACAATCAGCGCGTCCGCCTGACGGGGAGAATAACGGAGTACCTCCGCGCCCCATCGGGAGATATCGTGCTGGCTGGCCGCCGCGCTCATGAATTCGATGGCGCAACAGGCGGTGCCGAAGATGTACGGCCACAGCGAATACTCGCGTCCCCAGTTGATTACCGCATCCAGCTTGGTGGTCAGGACGGAATCACCAAGACTCGCTTCTAATCCTAACGCCAATTGAGCACCCCTTTCTTAAGAATATAGATGAGTCCAGTTAAGAGCAGCAGCATGAAGACAACCATTTCCGTGAACCCGAACCAGCCGAGTTCGCGGACGCCGACGGCCCACGGATACATAAACACCGCTTCAATATCGAACAGGATGAAGAGAATGGCGAGCAGGTAAAACTTGACGCTGAACTTCTGCTCGGCCAAACCGATCATGCGCTTGACGCCGCTTTCGTAGGGCTCGTTCTTGGTGGCCCCCTCGGACTTCGGACCAAAAACCGTTGTCGCCAGCATGATCAGCGGAATGACGATTGCGATCCCGACCAGGGTTACAGCTGAAAGCACCAGTTCCGTTGCCATGAATCAGACCTCTCCCTTGAGCATGATAAAAATGAACGTAATTCTCATATGAACAGCAGGTTAGAAATAACCCGAAAATGAACGGCTATTCATTACCGGTACAACTTCCTTCTGTCAAGGAAAATAGTTTTCCCCGCCTGCCCCGGAATTGATTGATTTCATTCATCTTGTGGGCGAACAAAGAAATATTGATGCTAAATATCAACCAGATACAAACAGACGATTGCCCGGGTGAGCGCACGTGAAAACGGCCCACGCCACCACCCGCGCGAGACGGTGCGACGGCCGCGACAAGGTCCGGCAAACCGCGACGGGGGGCTGCGTCACCGGCCGTCCTGCACAGTCGCCCCGGGGAGGACCGGGGCCGGCTCAGAACGGCACATCATCCCCCATGGGCGGGGGCTCCTGGAAGGAATCGCCGCCGAATCCCTGCCCGCCGCCGTATTCGCCGCTGCCACCACCCGAGGCGCGCGGCGAAAGCATCTTCATTTCACGGGCGATGATCTCGGTGGTGTACCGGTCGTTGCCGTTCTGATCCTGCCACTTACGGGTCTGCAACCTGCCTTCGATGTAGACCCGCGACCCCTTCGAGAGGTATTCGCCGCAGATCTCCGCCAGACGCCGCCAGGCAACGATATTGTGCCACTCGGTCTGCTCCTGCATCTGACCGTCCTGCCCTTTCCAGCGCTCCGTGGTCGCCACCCGAAACGAAGCCACGGGCGCGCCGCTCTGGGTGTAACGGAGTTCCGGATCGGCCCCGAGATTTCCGATGAGAATTACCTTGTTGATCATAGTGCACCTGCAGCTAGGGTTGTTCCAACAGGCGGACAGGAAAGGCCCGCCCGGGCTGGTTGGTCGGGCATCATAAACCAGTTGGCCTGTGAATGCAAAACTTGTTACGATTTGTTTCAACCTACCGAAATCAGGTGTTTTTATGGATTTTCAAGAGAGCCAGAAAAGACACCGCTCCTGCCCGGCACTGGAGCGTAGCATCTCCTTTGCCGACAAGAGCATCATTTCGCCGTGCAGGCAACTCCTTGGATAACCCCACGGTTTCCGTGGCATGGGCCCGAGCGAAGAGTGCCGGATCCGCCCAGCCCTGAGCCGGCACAATGGGAACAAATAAATAAAATTATTATCGTCTTTGAAACAATAAGTTGCATCACATAGCTCAATCTGTTTCTCACTAAAAAGCCCGGAACGGCAGGTTTTCCGTTCCGGGCTGCTTATGCCGCCCCGGCCTTGCCGACCGGGCGAGTTCGACTCGAATCTCAGGCGGTGTATCCCTCCTCCCCGTGTTCGTTGATGTCCAGCCCCTGGCGCTCGACGTCCTCGGCCGGGCGCAGGCCGATGGTGGCCTTGATGGCGTAGGCGAGGATGGCGGTGGCCACCACGCTCCACACCACCACGATGCCCACGCTCGCCAGCTGCTTCATGAGCAGCGCCGCACCGCCCGCCTGGCCGTTGATGCCCTCCACCGCCAACAGACCGGTGAGGATCGTGCCCACCGTGCCGCCCACCGCGTGCACGCCGAAGGTGTCCAGGGCGTCGTCATAGCCGAGTTTCCGTTTCAGAAAAACCACCGCGAAGTAGGGCACAACACCGGCGGCGATGCCGCAGAGCACCGCGCCATTGGCATTGACAAACCCGGCTGCCGGGGTGATGACCACCAGGCCGGCGACAATACCCGAGCAGAAACCCAGCACCGACGGCTGCTTTTTGGTGAGGAACTCGAGCAGGGCCCAGACGAACCCGCCGATGGCCGCGGCCAGGGTGGTGGTCAGGAAGGCGCTGCCGGCCAGGCCGTTGGCCGCCCCGGCCGAGCCGGCGTTGAACCCGTACCAGCCCACCCAGAGGATGGAGGTGCCGACCATGCACAGCACCAGGCTGTGCGGCGGCATGGGCTCCCGGCCGTAGCCGAGCCGCGGGCCGAGAATGAGCGCCAGCACCAGGGCCGAATACCCGGACGACATGTGCACCACCAGGCCGCCGGCAAAGTCGATGGCGCCCAGGGTCTTGCCGATGAAGCCGCCGCCCCAGACCATGTGCGCGAACGGGAAGTAGACAAGCACCAGCCAGCCGGCGACAAAACTCATGAGCGCGGTGTACTTCATGCGTTCGGCAATGGCGCCGACAATCAGCGCCGGGGTGATGATGGCAAAGGTCAGCTGGAACATGGCGAACACCGAGTCGGGCACCCCGGCCAGCTTGCTCGAAAAGGCGATGTCGTTCCCCTCCGGGCCGTACAATCCCTTGAAGAAGACCGCGCCGAGATCGCCGATGAATTTGCCCTCGCCGGAAAAGCTCAGGCTGTAGCCGAAGGCCCACCACATGATGGTGGCCAGGCCGGCGATGCCGAGACACTGGGCGAGCACGGAGAGCACGTTTTTGCGGCGCACGAGGCCGCCGTAAAACAGGGCCAGGCCGGGCAGGGTCATGAACAGCACCAGGGCGGTGCTGGTCATCATCCAGGCGGTGTCGCCGCTGTTGAGGGCCGGGGCCTCCTCGGCCAGGGCGGGTGCGGTCGTCGCAGCAAGCAGGGCGAAGGCGGCGAGCAGGGTCAGGTTGCACTTTTTCATGGCGTGTTCCTCCCGGTCACAGCGCGCCGCTGCCGGTCTCACCGGTGCGGATGCGCATGACCTGTTCGAGATCAAAGACAAAAATTTTCCCATCGCCGATCTTGCCGGTACAGGCGGCCTTGTGCATGCCGGCCACCACCTGCTCGAGACGATCGTCGTCGATGGCCACCTCCACCTTCAACTTGGGAAGGAATTCAATGACATACTCGGCGCCCCGGTACATTTCGGTGTGGCCTTTCTGGCGCCCGAAGCCCTTGACCTCGGTCACGGTCATGCCCTGCACGCCGAGTGCGGTCAAGGCCTCGCGCACCTCGTTCAGCTTGAACGGCTTGATGATGGCACTGACATACTTCATCGCTCTTCCTCCTTTTCGTGTTCCGCG
>JAGODN010000197.1 GCA_017998195.1 Desulfobulbus sp.
GCCGAGGATGATTTCACGCATGCAGGAGCCCGGGGGAGGGCGGAGACCGCGCCGAGAGGCGCGGTTCCGGTTTTACAGGTCGAAATAGGGGTTGGTCCGCTCTTCCCGGCCGATGGTGGACTGCAGGCCGCCGTAGCCGTGACCCGGCCAGACGATGGTGTCCGGCGGCAGGGTGAGCAGGCGCGACTTGATGGCGCCGATCATCTGCTCCATGGAACCGCCGGGGAAGTCGGTGCGGCCGACCGCGCCGACGAACACGGTGTCGCCGGTGAAGCAGTGCGGCGGGCTGTACAGGCAGATGCCGCCCGGGGTGTGGCCCGGGGTGTGGATAACCTCGAACTGTTCCTCGCCGAAGCGGATGATGTCGCCGTCGCGCACAATCACGTCCACCGGCGGCGACTCGGGCAGGCCGAGGCCGGAGAAGTAGCCCTTGACGCGCGGGTCGCCGAAATAGGCGACATCGTCGGCGTGCATGACGATCTTCGCGCCGGTGGCCTGCTGGAGGCGGCCGTTGCCGCAGACGTGGTCCGGGTGGCCGTGGGTGTTGATGATGTATTCCACCTGCAGCTCTTTTTCGCGGCAGTAGTCGAGGATGCGGTCCTCGTCGCCGCCCGGATCGATGATCGCGGCCTTGCCGGTGGTCTCGCAGGTGACGATGTAGCAGCAGACGCCCATCATGCCCACGGTGAGCTGTTTGACTAGCATGGATCGCATTCCTTGGGGAAGATTGCCCGCGACCCGGCGCGAGGCCGGGCCGCGGGTGGATGGGGTGGGGGCCTTACTTGAACTGGGTGCCGCAGCCGCCCGAGGCGCAGCCGCAGCCGCCGGCAGCGAACGGGTTGACGGTCACCGGGCCGGGCGGCAGGCGCTGCTCCACCGCGCTGACCACGGTGTCAAAGGCCTTGATCGCCGGGGTGTCCTCGTCGCCGCTCAGGTACGGGCTGCCCGAATCGCCGGCCATGACCACGCGCGGGTCCATGGGCACCCGGCCGAGGAAGGCCAGGTCGAAGTCGCGGGCGGTCTGTTCGCCGCCGCCCTTGCTGAAGATGTCCACGGTCTCGCCGCAGTGCGGGCAGATGAACCCGGACATGTTCTCGATCACGCCGGCAATGGGCATCTCCACCGCCTTGCAGAAGTTGATCGACTTGCGCACGTCGGCGAGCGCCACCGCCTGCGGGGTGGTGACGACCACCGCCTGTACGCCGGGGATGGTCTGGGCCACGGTCAGCGGCTCGTCGCCGGTGCCGGGCGGGGCGTCGACGATCAGGTAGTCGAGTTCGCCCCAGTCCATGTCGGCCAGGAACTGGCGGATGGCCTGGATCTTCAGCGGGCCGCGCCAGATGATGGCGTCGTCCCGGTTCTTCATCATGTACTCCAGGCTGACCACCTTGAGGTTGTCGTTGTAGGCGAGCGGCGGGATGAGGTCGTCGGGATTCTCGGGTGCGACCAGCGACCCGGTCAGGTTGAGCATCCGGCACACGTCCGGGCCGTGCAGGTCCACGTCCATGAGGCCTACCTTATGGCCCTTCTTGGCCAGACAGAGGGCCAGGTTGACGGCCACGGTGGACTTGCCCACGCCGCCCTTGCCGCTCATGACGAGGATCTTGTGCTTGATTTTACCCAGGGACCGGTTGATGGCGAGATCCTGCTGGGCGAGCCGGGCGTCACCGGACGCGCAACTGCCCTGCTGGTCGCTTCCGCAGGAACTACCGCATGAACTGCTCATGATATCCTCCGACAGGAAAATGAAAAAAGAACGATGCGCGCTGCATCGATGGTGAACGCGGGGTCGACTCCCCGCCGGGCCGCAGGCGGGCTCGGCACGGCAACGAACAGGCCCGGCGAAACAACGGCCGGACCGCGACTTGGTCGTATACACTAACGACGGCCGTTTGAAAAGCAATGAAAAAAACTTCCCGTTGCGGGCCGGTCCAGGGGGGCGCGGGACCGGCCTTTTTGTTGCTTTGTCATTGCCAGGACCGGTATAGTGTTTACCTGTTACGCAGTGCCGGCCTGCCCGGTGACGAGGCCGGCAGGCGGCAACCTGAACACTTCCGCAACAGACGCGCGGGTTGGGAGGAGAGGATGGATCCGTTCAGCAAGAAACTGTTGGAGGAACTGGAACAGATGCAGCAGCAGACCGGGCGCATCCTGCGCTCCATGTCGCTGACCCGGATGATGCCGCTGGAGTCCGGGGGCTGGCAGCCGGCCATGGACATCTACGAGGCCGAAGACCGGATCTTCGTCTATGCCGACCTGGCCGGGGTGACCGCGGACAGCCTGCGGGTCACGGTCACCGACCAGCAGCTGCAGGTGAGCGGCGTGCGCGAGCTGCCCACGGCCGAGGCCATCGCCTGCATCCACCAGCTCGAGATCGAACTCGGCGCCTTCCAGCGAACCGTCACCCTGCCCGCGGTGGTCGATGTGGACCGGGTCCAGTCGGCCTACAGCGGCGGCATTCTGGCGGTGACCCTGCCCAAGCGGGCGAGAAAGGGGCGCGTGACGATCAGCATAACGCCTGGAGCCTGAACCATATGGAAAACGAACAGCATTCCGGACAGGAAGAGCAAACCCAGCCGAGGAAGATCGACCCCACCCGGCTGGACATCCCCGAAACCCTGCCCATCCTGCCGCTGCACGGCTTTGTCTTCTACCCGGGCATGGGCTTTCCCCTGCAGGTGTCGAGCGACTCCTCCAAGCAGCTGATCGACGACGTCCTCCTCGGCGACCGCATGATCGGCCTGGTGCCGAGCCGGCGCGAGCAGGTCAAGGATGACGACGTGCTCGGCCAGGAGGATCTCTACTCGGTGGGCGTGGTCGGCTACCTGCACAAGCTCAACAAGGCGCCGGAGGGGTTCTACCAGGTGCTCATGAGCGGCACCAAGAAGTTTGAGATCACCGGCTTCACCGGTTCCGAGCCCTACCTCACGGCCCGGGTGCGGGAAATCCCGATGGCACTCGTCGAGGACCAGAAGACCGAGGCCCTGCTCTTCACCCTGCGCAGCCAGTTCCAGAAACTGGTCGGCTCCACCGAGCTGCCGGCGGAACTGGTGGCCACGGTCAACGGCCTGACCAACCCGTTCTACGTCGCCTACCTGGTCAGTTCGCAGCTCAACCTGAAGATCGAGGTCGAGCAGGAGATCCTCGAGATCGTGCCCCTGCACGACCTGCTTCACCGGGTGGCGAAAGAGCTGGCCAAGCGGCTGGAGACGGTGGAGATGAGCAACCAGCTGCAGGCCACCATGAAGAAGGACATGGACGAGCGGCAGCGCGAGTTCTTCCTCCGCCAGCAGCTGCAGGCCATCCGCAAGGAGTTGGGCGAGGGCGACGACGACAAGGTCGAACTCAAGGAACTGCGCGAGCGGGTGGCCGAGAAAAAGCTCAGCCCCCAGGCCCGGGCCACGGTGGACAAGGAACTCTCCCGGCTGGAGCGCATCCCGCCCTCGTCGCCGGAATACACGGTGGCGCGCAACTACATCGACTGGATCCTCGACCTGCCCTGGCTGGACTCCACCACCGACACCCTCGACCTGGTGCAGGCCGAGCGCGACCTGGACCAGGACCACTACGGCCTGGCCAGGATCAAGAAGCGGATCCTCGAGTTCCTGGCGGTGCGCAAGCTCAAGGAGGACATCCACGGGCCCATCCTCTGCCTGGTCGGCCCGCCCGGCGTGGGCAAGACCTCGCTCGGCCAGAGTATCGCCCGCACCATGGGGCGCAAGTTCGTGCGCATCGCGCTCGGCGGCGTGCGCGACGAGGCCGAGATCCGCGGGCACCGGCGGACCTACATCGGGGCCCTGCCCGGGCGGATCATCGAAAGCCTGAAGCGGGCCGGGGCCAACAACCCGGTGTTCCTGCTCGACGAGATCGACAAGCTCGGCAACGACTTCCGCGGCGATCCCAGCTCGGCCCTGCTCGAGGTGCTCGACCCGGAGCAGAACGCCACCTTCACCGACCACTACCTGGACATCGAGTTCGACCTGTCCAAAGTGATGTTCATCGCCACCGCCAACGTGCTCGACACCATCCCCGGGCCGCTGCGCGACCGCATGGAGGTGGTGGAACTCTCCGGCTACACCCAGCAGGAGAAGGTGGCCATCGCCAGCCGCCACCTGATCGCCAAGCAGCTGGAGGCGCACGCACTCACCGCCGACGACCTGGAGATCCCGGAGGAGACCATCGCGGCCCTGATCAGCAACTACACCCGCGAGGCCGGGGTACGCAACCTGGAGCGGGAGCTGGCCGCCCTCTGCCGCGGCACGGCCGCGCGCATCGCCCGCGGCGAGACCGGCAAGACCGTGGTCACCCCGGACAAGCTCTACGATTTCCTCGGTCCGCAGCGGTTCTACCCGGAGATCAAGGCGCGCAGCTGGGGCCCGGGGCTGGCCACCGGGCTCGCCTGGACACCGGTGGGCGGGCAGATCCTGTTCATCGAGACCTCGGGCATGAAGGGCAAGGGCGGGCTGATGCTCACCGGCAAGCTCGGCGAGGTGATGAAGGAGTCGGCCACCGCGGCGCTTACCTACATCAAGTCCCATGCCTCGGAACTGGGCATTGACGAGGAGGTGTTCGCGGCCACGGACCTGC
This sequence comes from Desulfobulbus sp., assembly GCA_017998195.1. Classification (GTDB taxonomy): domain Bacteria; phylum Desulfobacterota; class Desulfobulbia; order Desulfobulbales; family Desulfobulbaceae; genus Desulfobulbus. Next base: position 4,588 of record JAGODN010000197.1, read on the forward strand.
ACGTGCACGTGCCCGAGGGCGCCATCCCCAAGGACGGCCCGAGCGCGGGCGTGGCCATGGTGTCGTCGCTCGCCTCCATGCTGCTCGGCCGGCCGGTGCGCCGGGACGTGGCCATGACCGGCGAGATCACCCTGCGCGGCGACGTGCTGCCGGTGGGCGGCATCGGCGAAAAGGTGCTGGCCGCCTTGCGGGCCGGCATCCGCGAGCTGGTGCTGCCGCCGCTCAACGAAAAAGACGTGCTCGAAATCCCCGAGGATATCCGCGCGGGCGTGGTCTTCCACTACCCGCACACCATCCGCGAGGCGCTCGCCATCGTCATGGACACAAGCGGGGATAAGCGCTGATGCTGGGCTGGTTCAAGCGAACATTCGGCAAGAAGAAGGACGAACCGGCGGCGGAACCGGTCCCGGCCGAACCGACCGTCGCGGAGCGTGCCGAGCAACTGGCGCCACCGGCCGAGGTCGAGGCGGTTGTCGCCGCGGCGGAGCCGACCCAATCGCCCGAACCAGCCGAGGTGGCGGCCGAACCTCCCGGACCGGCCGCCGGCGTCGAGCCGGAGATCCTGCCGGAAGCGGCGATCCCCGAGGAAACTGAACCTGCGCCGGAAGCGGCCGAGCCCGAGATCGCCACAGCCGCCGGGGAAACCGGCGCGGCCGTCCAAGCCGACCGGGAACCCGAACCCGAGCCGGAGCCCGCCGAGGTGGTGGCCGAAGCGGACCGGGAAGCTGAGCCGGTCGCGGAGGTCGAGGTGCTCGCCGAAGCGAAACCCGCCGCGGAGACCGAGCCTCCCGAGGCG
>JAGODN010000198.1 GCA_017998195.1 Desulfobulbus sp.
GCTGCAGGTGCTCTACAGCAACGGCGTGCTTGTCACCAGCGAAGAAAAGTCCGGCCGGGCCACCCGCGGCTACCCGGTGGACCGGGTGCTGGTCGAGTTCAACCGTGCCCCCTTTCTCCACCCCGAAGTGGTGCAGCTGGTGCGCGAGGCGGACATCCTCCTGTTCGCGCCGGGCAGCCTGTACACCTCGATCATCCCCATCCTCCAGGTGCCCGGCCTGGCCGCGGCGGTGCGCCGCAACCACAGCGCCCTCAAGGTGCTGGTGGCCAACATCTGGGTGCAGACCGGCGAGACCGACGCCACCCGCGACGCCCCGGACCGGAAGTTCTACGTCTCCGACCTGATCCGCGCCTACCACCGCAACATCCCCGGCGGGGTGGACGACCTGTTCTCGCACGTGGTGGCGCTCGATATGAGCGATATCCCCGGCTCGGTGCTGCAGCGCTACGCCCTGGAGAACAAGGAGCCGATCTACATCGACCGCAGCCGGGTGCAGGCGCTCGGTTTCGGCTCGGTCGAGGCGCGCATCTTCTCGGGTGAACAGCTGCGCCTGCGCGGGGTCATCCAGCACGACCCGGATGCCCTGGCCTGGGCGGTGAAGGGGCTCTGGGCCCTGCACCGGGCCGGTCGCCTCGACCAGCCCGAGCGAAAGGAAACCCTGCCCGAACCGGACCGGGAGCCGCTCCCTCACCCCGGCGAGCGGCCGCCGCCCTGCCAGCGCTACCAGGCGATCCGCGCCCGCCTCCACTACCTGGCCACCGACCGGCTGCCGGCGGACGGCTGCGTCGCCGTGGCCATGATGGAGCCGGAGCGGCGGCGGCTGATCGAGCGGATGATCGAAATCCTCTGGCTGCACCCGGACATCCCGCCGGCGCACCTGGAGTTCGTGCGCGGCGTGACCCTGGTCGAGCCGGCCGCCTGGCGGCGCTGCCAGGAGTGGGACAACATCTTCTCGTTCTACGACCCGGTGGACGGGCACATCAAGATCCGCCAGGACCAGGCGGACAGCCTGGGCCGGTTCGAGATGGTCTTTCTCGTCGCCCTCGGCCAGTCGCTGCTGGGCAACTACGCCGAGGACAAGCAGATGGTCGAACTGCATGCCGGCCGGGACAGTGTCGGCCGGGTGTACCGGCTGCGGGTCAGGGACAGGGAGACCTTGACCAGCTACCTCGACCCCGGGGACATCGACGCCTACCTGCGGCTGTCGCGCATGCACCCGTCGGCGAGCGAGCCGCGGCTCTACACCCGGGTGGTCAACCCGGACGAGGGGTTCACCCCGCCGGGCCTGTTTTTCGGGCTTTTTTACGCCTGGTACCTGGACAACACTTTTGCCCCCAACATAGAATACAAGATGTCCATCATGCGCAACCGGGTCACCGACCTGATCCCCGAACAGGCCCGCATCGTCGGCCGCCGCCGCGACACCATCCGCTTTTTCCGCGAGCGGGTGTTCCGCCAGCGGGTTCCCCCCTTCTCCGAGAAACTGTCATGAACCCTGTGCTGTTGTGGAGTGGCGTCGCCGTGCTGGTGGCAGGGTACATCGCCTTCACCCTGGTGTTGTATGTTGTCCGCCTGCGGCCCCTGCTGCGCGCCCGCCGGGCCGGCGGCCAGCCGCGGCCGGCCGATGCGGCCACCGCGCCCGCGGCCGCCGGCAACGACGGGCCCGGAGGTGAGGCGGCCGAGTCCGGCCTGACCGTGCAACTGAGCCGGGAGGAGTGGCGCTACACCTTCGACGCCATCACCGACCCGGTGCTCATCCTCGACACCGACATGCGGGTGGTCCGCGCCAACCGGGCCGCCAGCCGGCTGCTCGCCGGCGACCGCAACCCGGTGGAGGGGCGGACCTGCCACCAGCTGTTCGCCGGCGCCGCGGTGCCATGCAGGACCTGTCCCGTCCAGACCGTGCGCCGCGAACGCAAACCCTACAGCCAGGAGATCACCCACCGCTACCTGGGGCGCACCTTCAGCGTGGCCTGCTCGCCGATCGCCGGCAACGACACGGTCATCGGCTACATTCTCTCGGCCAAGGACATCAGCCACCAGCGCAACCTCGAGCGGCGCCTCATCCACGCTCACAAGCTGGAGGCCATCGCCACCCTGGCCGGCGGCATCGCCCACGATTTCAACAACATCCTCGGCGCCATCCTCGGCAACGCCGACCTGCTGCTGTTCCGCCTGCCGCCCAGGGAGCCCGGGGGCAAGCCGCCCATGGGGCCGCCGATCACCTTCGCCGAGGTGGAGGAGCACGTGCAGGCGATCAAGCGGGCCGGCACCCGGGCCAAGGACCTGGTCTCCCAGATCCTGGCCTTCAGCCGCCAGTCCATCGGCCAGCGCCGCAACATCCTCATCACCCCGGTGGTCAAGGAGGCCTGCCGCCTGCTGCGCGCCTCCATTCCCGCGACCATCGACTTCCGCCTGACCCTCGGCAACGACATCGGCATGATCCACGCCGACCCGGCCCAGGTCCAGCAGGTGCTCATGAACCTCTGCACCAACGCGGTCCAGGCCATCGGCGAGAAGGCCGGAGAGATCGAGGTGAGCCTGCGCGAGGTGGAGACCGGGGCGGCGGAAAAGCTGCGCTACCACGACCTGCAGCCGGGCCGCTACGTGGTCCTCAGCGTGCGCGACACCGGCCGGGGCATACCGGAAGAGATGCTCGAACGCATCTTCGACCCGTTCTTCACCACCCGCGAGGTGGGCGAGGGTTCGGGCATGGGCCTGGCCGTGCTGCACGGCATCATCGTTTCCCATGACGGGGTGATCGATGTCAGCTCCGAACCGGGCCGGGGCTCGGTGTTCACCGTGTTCCTGCCGCGGGTGCAGAACCCGGACGGCAACGAGGAGGACCAGATGAGCGCCATGCCGCGCGGCACTGAGACCATCCTCTTTGTCGACGACGAAGAAGACATTGTGCTCATGCGCACCCGGATGTTATCCTACCTCGGCTACCGGGTGCTGCCGGCCACCGGCCCGGAACAGGCTCTCAGCCTGTTCGCCGACAACCGCGGCCGCATCGATCTGCTGATCACCGACCACACCATGCCGCGCATGACCGGCCTGCAGCTGGCCGCGGCGATCAGCGCCGGCCGGCCGGAGTTGCCCATCATCCTCTGCTCGGGCTACAGCGAGGCGGTCAGCCCGGAAGAGGCCGAGCAGGCCGGGGTCCGCCGTTTTCTCGCCAAGCCGGTGGACATGCGCATGCTAGCGATCGCCATCCGCGAACTGCTGCCCGAGCGGAACAGGGGGGAAGATGAAGATACTGGTCATTGACGACGACGAGCAGATGCGGGTGCTGCTCCGCCAGGTGATGGAGTGGGCCGGCCACGAGGTGGTCGAAGCGGCCGACGGCCGCGAGGGGACGCGCCTGCAGCGGCAGCACCGGGCCGACCTGGTGATCACCGACCTGATCATGCCCGAGCAGGAGGGCCTGGAGACCATCACCGCCCTGCGCCGCGACTATCCCGGCCTGAAGATCATCGCCATTTCCGGCGGCGGCCGCATCGGCCCCGAGGCTTACCTGCCGGCCGCGCGCGAGCTGGGCGCGGACCGGGTGTTCAGCAAACCCTTCGATGTCCGGGAACTGGCGGAAACGGTGCGGGAGCTGCTCTGCCATGGCTGACCTGCGCGCCCTGGTGGTGGACAACAGCCCGGTGGTCTGCCAGGTGCTCCGCTACGTGCTCGAGGCGGAGGGCTGGACCGTGGACATCGCCCGCGACGGGCTGGAGGCCCTGGACTGCATTGCCGGTCGGCGGCCGGACCTGATCGTCACCGACCTGATCATGCCCCGCATCGACGGCTCCAAGCTCTGCGCCATCGTCCGCAACACTCCCGATCTCTGTGATATCTTCCTCATCGTTCTCTCCGGCGTGGCCATGGAGGACGATGCCGGCACCCGCGACCTGGGCGCCGACGTGTGCATTGCCAAGGGCACGGCAACGGCCATGCAGGCCCACGTCCGGGCCGCCCTGGAGAAATTTCGCGCCGGCGAGCGCCGCCTGGCCGGGGTCGAGGGCGTGGACGGCCTGTTCCCGCGCGAGGTGATCCGCGAACTGCTGGTGAGCAACCGCCACCGTGACGTGGTCCTGGCGCGGATGACCGAGGGGGTGGTCGAACTGGACCGCGAAGGCCGCGTGGTCATGGCCAACGGGGCTGCCAGCGAGCTGTTCGCCCTGCCCGAGGTGCAGGTGCTCGGCCAGTCCCTGGCCCGGCTGCTGCCGACCGAATGCGGCGCCCGGGTCGAGGCGTGGCTCGCGGCCCTCAAGCAGGGCGCGCCCCTGCAGGTGCTCGAGTTCGACTACGAGGAGCCGATCCTGCTTGTTGACCGCCAGGTGACCGGCACCCTCGTGCCGGTGGCCGAGGAGGCGACCTTTTTCGTCATCGGCATCCTCCAGGACGTGACTCGCCGCAAGGAACTCGAGGCGCATCAGCGGAGACTGGAGCGGGAGCTGCAGCGCATCCAGAAACTGGACGCCATGTCCACCATGGCCTGCGGTATCGCCCACGACTTCAACAACCTGCTGACCGTGATCAGCGGCAACCTGGAGATGGCGCGGTTCGTTTCCCGGGACGCGGAGGTCAACCGGCTGCTGGGCGAGTCGGCCCGGGCCCTGGACCTGACCGTGCAGCTCATCCACAAGTTCACCACCTTCTCGGACAACTACCTGCCGTGCAAGTCCAGCGTCTGCCTGCACGGCCTGGTCGAGGAGGTGCTCGAACGGGAACTGGCCTCCACCCGGGTCAGCCACCGGGTGCGCGGTGGTGACGAGGCCCTGGCCATCGCCCTGGACCCGGCCCTGATCCGCCAGGTGTTCGCCAACCTGGCGCGCAACGCGGCGGACGCCATCAACGGTACGGGACATATCGAGGTGACCCTCGACCGGGTGATCGGCCGCACCGAGGCGGCGCGCACCAGCCAGCCGCTGGCGGACGGGGCCTTCGTCCGGGTCGTCTTCCGCGACACCGGCCCGGGCATCGACGCCGAATTGCTCGCCCACGTGTTCGATCCCTACTTTTCCACCAAGCAGAAGGGCGTGCAGAAGGGCATGGGGCTGGGCCTGACCATCGTCCACGCCATCGTCAAGAAGCACGGCGGCCTGGTGTGGATCGACGCCCCGGCCGAGGGCGGCTGCGCCGTGCACCTCTATTTCCCCCTGCAGGACGCGGCCGCGCCGTTGCCGCCGGTCGGGACCGGGGTGCGGGGGAAGCGGGTGCTGGTCATGGACGACGAGGAACTGATGCGGCTGATCAACCGCAAGATGTTCGAGCACTACGGCTGCGAGGTCAGCCTGGCCGAAACCGGCGAGGAGGCGGTGGCCCGCTGCCGCGAACAGGTGCGCGCCGGCGCGCCGTTTGCCCTGGTGCTGC
>JAGODN010000199.1 GCA_017998195.1 Desulfobulbus sp.
GATGGCGCGGATCCGGTCGCGGCTCAGGGTGGTCAGCTCCTGGCCGTCGAAGCGGATCGAACCGCTCGTCTCCACCCGGGTGGTGTCCTCGAGCAGGCGGAGCACGCTGAACGCGGTCACCGACTTGCCCGAGCCGGACTCGCCCACCAGGGCGTGGGTGCGGCCCGCCTCGACCCGCAGGTCGACCCCGCACAAGGCCTGCACCGGTTCGGACTCGCGGTCGCCGGGCGGGAAGGTGAGGGAAAAATTGTCGATGGTGAGCAGCGGTTCCATGAGGTGCGTGTGCGGGGGGTGACGGAGGTGGCGGACAATCTACCCGAGGGGGGGCTGATCGGCAACAGAAGAACCGGGTCCGACCCGGGGGGCGAATCCCCGGCCGCACCACGAAAGGGTTGAAAAGCGCGGGGCGAACCGGTACATCAAGCAGGTTCCCGCGATGACAAGGATTCCTGTTCGCCGGTCGCACCCGGGCCGACCCTGCCCGCCCGCGGCCGCCGAACGCCCCCGCAACCCTGCCCGCATCCGCCCATGCCCGTTCGCCCGCACAAGCCCTGGCAGGCCCTCTGCCTGTTCGCCCTGACCCTGGCCGGCCTGGTCTGGCTGGTGCTGCGCGGCGAGGAGCGGCTCGGCTACAGCTGGCACTGGCGGCAGATCCCGGGCTATTTCCTGAAGGTCGTCGACGGCCAGTGGATCGCCGGGCCGCTGTTGCAGGGCCTCGGGGTGACGCTCGAAATCGTCGTCTGGAGCCTGGTGCTGGCCGGCATGATCGGCCTGGTCACGGCCCTGCTGCGCTTGTCCGGCTCGCGGGTCGGCCGGGGACTCGCCCGGGTGTATCTCGAGAGCGTGCGCAACACCCCGCTCCTGGTGCAGATCTTCTTTCTCTACTTTGTCATGGCGCCGATCTTCGACATCGGCCGCACCGCCACCGCGGTGCTGGCGCTCAGCCTGTTCGAGGGGGCCTACGCCTCGGAGGTGTTCCGCGCCGGCATCGAGTCCATCGGTCGCGGCCAGTGGGAGGCGGCCCACAGTCTGGGGTTGAGCCGGGCGCACACCTACCGCTACGTCATCCTGCCGCAGGCCCTGCGCCGCATCCTGCCGCCGCTCACCAGCCAGGCCGTGTCGCTCGTCAAGGACTCGGCCCTGGTGAGCACCATCGCCGTCTACGACCTGACCATGGAGGGCCGCGCCATCATTGCCGAAACCTTTCTGTCGTTCGAGATCTGGTTCACCGTGGCGGCCGTGTACCTGGTGCTCACCCTCGGCCTGTCGGCGCTGGCCGGCACGCTCGAGCGCCGTTTCGCCCGGGGGTGCGCATGAGCACGGCGGACAGTCCGGACCGGGACGAGACCATCATCGTTGCCGAGCACCTGTGCCGCACCTTTCCCGGGCCGGTGGTCGCCCTGGACGACCTGTCGGTGCGGGTCCGCCGCGGCGAGGTGCTGGTGGTGATCGGCCCGTCCGGCTCGGGCAAGTCCACCCTGCTCCGCTGCCTCAACGGCCTGGAGCAGATCGACAGCGGCACCATCGTCATCGACGGCATTCCGCTGGACGCGAGCGAGGCCAACCGGCTGGCTATTCGCCGCGAGGTGGGCATGGTCTTCCAGTCGTTCAACCTCTTTCCCCACCTGTGCGTGCTCGACAACATCAACCTGGCCCAGCGGCTGGTGCGCGGCCGCAGCCGGGCCGAGGCCACCCGCACCAGTCGCGAACTGCTCGCCCGGGTCGGCCTGGACGACAAGGCGGACAGCTACCCGGACCAGCTGAGCGGCGGCCAGCAGCAGCGGGTGGCCATCGCCCGGGCGCTGGCCCTGCACCCCAAGGTGATGCTCTTCGACGAGGCCACCAGTGCGCTCGACCCGGAGATGATCGGCGAGGTGCTCGACGTGATGCGCGCCCTGGCCGAGGGCGGCATGACCATGGTGGTGGTCACCCACGAGATGGGCTTTGCCCGCGAGGTGAGCGACCGGGTGGTGTTCATGGAAGAGGGGCGGCTGGTGGAGGAGGCGGCCACCGAGGATTTCTTCCTGCGGCCCACAGAGGAGCGGACCCGGGAATTTTTGCGACAGATACGCTGATCCGGCCCGCACGGGCCGGCTGACATGAACCAACGAAAGGAGATGACTATGCAACGTGCAGCGCAAATGATGGTTTTGGTCCTGGTCGTTTTCGGACTGCTGAGTGCGCGCCCGGCCGCGAGCGGGGAACTGCAGCAGCAGCTCACGGCCGAAAGCGCCATCGAGCAGATCGCCAAACGGGGCGTGCTCCGGGTGGGCATGGACGTGTTCGTGCCCTGGGCGATGAAGGACAAGAAGGGCGAGCTGATCGGGCTCGAGATCGACATCGCCAGGCGACTGGCCGAGGACATGGGCGTGAAGGTGGAGTTCGTGCCCACCGAGTGGTCGGGCATCATCCCCTCGCTCATCGCCGGCAAGTTCGACCTGATCATCGGCGGCATGACGGTCACGGCCGAGCGCAACCTGAAGATCAACTTCACCAACCCCTATTACTATACCGGCCAGGGACTGCTGGCGAGCCGCAAGATGACCGAGGGCTTCACCATCGACGACTTCAACAAGCCCGAGGTGACGCTCGCCGCCCGGCTCGGCTCCACCGCCGCGCTGGCGGCCCGGGCCCGCTTCCCCAAGGCGACCCTGCGGCTGTTCGACAACGAGCCGGCCGCAGTCCAGGAGGTGCGCAACGGCCGGGTGCACGCCATGGTCTCCGGCCAGCCGCTGCCGGCGCACAGCGCCGCGGCCGCGCCCGAGTTGCTCAAGGCCTACCCGGACCAGCTGATGAAGGAGCCCATCGCCATGGGCGTGCGCAAGGGCGATGCGGACACCCTCAACTTCCTCAACAACTGGATCGAGGTGACGCGCAGCAAGGGCTGGATCGACGAGCGCTACGCCTACTGGTTCGGCACCACCGACTGGCAGCAGCGGGTGCAGTGAGCCGCGGCTGAACCGGAGCCCCGGCCCGCGCCCTCGCCACCACGCCCATGCGTACCCGACTTCGCCCCTTCGGCCGGCTGGATGCGGCGCTGCTCGTGCTGCTCGCGGGCGCGGCCGGGTACGCGGGCTACCGCATCGTCGTTCACCTGGACTATGCCTGGAACTGGGCGGCCATGCCCCAGTTCCTGTTCCGCTACGATGCGGACGAGGGGCGCTGGGTGGCCAACTACCTGGTCCAGGGGCTCCTGACCACCCTGCGGCTGAGCGTGTGGAGCGGCCTGCTGGCGCTCGTGCTGGGCCTGGTCATGGCCCTGGCCCGCACCGGCCGCAGCCTCTACTGGCGGCTGGTGGCGCGCAGCTACGTGGAGCTGATGCGCAACCTGCCGCCGCTGGTGGTCATTTTCCTCTTTTACTTCTTCCTCGCCGACCAGCTCATCCCGCTGCTCGCCCCGGATGCCCGGGTGGCCGCGGCCGCCCCTGTCTGGCAGCGGCTGGCGGCGACCCTCATCGCCCCGCCCGGCCAGCTGGCCCCCTTTCTCTCCGCCGTGGTCACCCTGGCCGTGTTCGAGAGCGCCTACGTGGCCGAGATCCTGCGCAGCGGCATCGAGTCCATCCACCGCTCGCAGTGGGATGCGGCCCACGCCCTGGGGCTGACCCGCGGCCAGAGCCTGCGCCACGTGATCCTGCCCCAGGCGGTGCGCCGGGTGCTGCCGCCGCTGGCCGGGCAGATGATCTCGCTGGTCAAGGATTCGGCCATCGTCTCGGTGATCTCCATCCAGGAGCTGACCTACCAGGGCACCCAGCTGATGGCCTCCACCTACCTGACCATCGAGGTCTGGCTGACCGTGGCCCTGATGTATTTCCTGCTCACCTGGCCCTGCTCGCTGCTGGTCGGCCGGCTGGAGCGAAGGTTCAGCCCGGACCGCTGACAATTCCGTGGCCGCCGGTTGCGGGCCGACCCGGAAAGGGTTACCATGCAGCCATTGCCGCCGGTTTCCTGCCGGCGGTTTCTTCCCAACCCGACGGTACCCCCCATGTTCAGCAAACGGAGTGTTTTTCGTTGTGTCGCCTGCGTGCTCCTGTTCGCCCAGGCACTCCTGCCCGTACAGGCGTCCGCCCTGAGTATCGGCGAGGAGCGCAAGATCGGCGAGCAGCTGCTCTACTCGATCCGCCGGGAACTGCCCGTGCTCGACGACCCGGACATCCACCAGTACATCAACGCGCTCGGCCGCCAGGTGCTGGAGAACATCGGTCCCCAGTACTTCGACTACCGCTTCTTCGTGGTCAAAAGCGAGCAGTTCAACGCCTTTGCCGCCCCGGGCGGGCTGGTGTTCTTCTACACCGGTTTGATCGAGACCATGCGCAGCGAAAACGAACTGCTCAGCGTGCTCGCCCACGAGATCGGCCACGTGGTCAGCCGGCACATCGCCCAGCGGCTCGACAAGGGCAGCAAGGTCGGCGCGGTGTCGATCCTGGCCGGTCTGGCCGGCCTGGCCCTGGGCGTACCGTCCCTGTCCCAGGGGCTCCTGGTCGGCTCCATGGCCGCCGGCCAGGCGATCAACCTCCAGTACAGCCGCGAGGACGAGGAGCAGGCGGACCGGCTCAGCTTCGGCTGGATGCAGCGGATGGAGCGCGACCCGGCGAGCATGCAGGAGATGCTGCGCACCATGCGCCGCATCACCCGCTACCGCATGGGCGGCGAGGTGCCCCAGTACCTGCTCACCCACCCCAACCCCGAGGCGCGCATGGGCTACGTGGAGTCGCTGGTCGAACTCGACGCGAAGCGGCCGGACCACAAGCCCTACCCCAAGGCGGACGACTTCGCCTTCCTGCGCTTCAAGTACCGGGTGCTGCTCCAGTCCATGGACCAGGACCGGCTGCGTATCCACTGCGCCAATACCCTGGCCTCGGCCCAGGAGGGCAGCCAGCAGGCGGTGATGGCCCACTACGGCCTGGCCCTTTTAGAGAGCGAGGCCCACAACAGCGACGAGGCGCTCCGCCAGCTGGCCGCGGTGCAGGCGCGCTACCCGGAGCGGGACATTCTCGAGGTCGACCGGGCCGCCATCCTCATCAATGCCAACCGCATGGCCGAGGCCCGGCAGGTTCTCGACCAGGCGGTGCGCCGCGACCCCACCGACATGTACGCCACCAGCCTGCTCATCCGGGTGGAACTGCAGCAGGGCAACACCGACCGGGCCGAGCAGCTGCTGCGCAAGCTGCAGGCGGCCCTGCCCGAGTACCCGCAGCTCTATTTCGACCTGGGCCAGGTCGAGGCCAACCGTGGGCACGAGGGCGCCAGCCTCTTCTATCTGGGCAAGTACAACCTCTACCGGGGGCGGGACAAGATCGCCCGCCAGTACCTCTCCCGCTCCTCCAAGGACACCAGCGT
>JAGODN010000200.1 GCA_017998195.1 Desulfobulbus sp.
GGGCCAGGCGAATGCGCAGGACATCATCACCCGGTTCGCCCGTCAGCGGATAGGCGTTGCCCAGCGCCTCGAAAACGGCGCGGTGGAAGGTGTCGGCCAGGGCCTTGAGTTCACTGGCCTGGATCCCCTGCTCCACCGTGCTCTGTTTCAGGTAGAACTGGACCTCGTCCACCATGACCCGGCGATACCGGCGCAGATCCATGCCGGGCCGGGTGTAGAGCTGATCGACCCCGTCGTCGGGACCGGGCTCAAACCGGGGAGGGTTGCGCAGAAAAGCGGACGGGGTGCTGGTGGATGTGGCGGCGCAGCCGACGAGCAGGCCAAAGACCAGCAGCAGTGCCGTGGCCATCAGTATCCGTGGTGTGTGCATGTGTTCCCTCCCCGGGTGGTGGCGCCGCAGCGGCGCGGTCAGGTTTTCGGCCGCATCCGAGCCGGTGTTCTTTCCCGGCTCCGCCTCATTGTCCACGGACCGGCTGGGCCAGCTCTTCCGCCTTGGCCACCCAGCCGCCGCCCAGGGCCTTGTACAGGCCGATCAGGGCGAGGTGCAAGTCGGCGCGGGTCTGGGTGGCGCTCAGTTCGACGTTGAACAGGCTGCGCTCGGCATCGAGCACGGCCAGGTAATCGGTGTAGCCGTTGTCGTAGCGGAGCCGGGCGATGTCCGCGTACTGGCGCAGGCTGTTCACCTGGCTCTGCTGGGCGGCGAGCTGCTTGCCGGTCTGGACTCGGGCCACGAGCGCGTCGTTCACTTCGCGAAATCCGTTCTGCACCGCCTGGCGGTAGCTGGCGAGCATCTCCGCCTGCATGGCTTCGGCCTCGCGCACGTTGCCCGCGATCCGCCCCGCGGTGAAGATGGGCAGGCTCACCGGCACGCTGTACTGCCAGATCTTCGCCGGCCCGGTGAACAGGTCGTCGAGGTCGCCGCTGGCCGAACCGAAGGCCCCGGTCAGGCCGATGGTCGGAAAATAGGCGGCCCGGGCCGCGCCGATGCGGGCATTGGCGGCGATCAGGTTCTGTTCGGCCCGGCGGATGTCGGGCCGTCGCGCGAGCAGGGTCGAGGGCAGGCCGGCGGCCGGTGCGGCCACCTCGAGTTCGTCGATGGACCGACCGCGGGGAATAAGCCCGGGATTGCGGCCCAGGAGCACGCACAGTCCGTTTTCCTGCTGGGCCACCGCCTTTTCCAGGGCCGGGATGGCGGCCAGGGCCTCCTCGTACTGGGAGCGGTTCTGGCTCAGTTCGAGATCGGAGATGAGTCCGCCGGCGAACCGCTCCTGGAAGAGTTTGTAGGATTCCTCGCGGGTGCGCGCCGTCTGTCGGGTGATCTCCAGCTGGCGGTCCAGGGCGCGCAGGGTGACGTAGCCGGCGGCGACATCGCCCACCAGGGTGAGCACCACCCCGCGGCGGCCTTCCTCGCTGGCCAGCAGTTCGGCCCGGGCCGCCTCGGTCAGCCGGCGGATGCGGCCCCACAGGTCGATCTCCCAGCCGGCGCTGACCGAGACCGCAAAGCTGTCGGTGGTGGACTTGTAGCCGGGCGAGACCGGGTTGTCGCCCGCCTCGCTGGTCCGCTGCCGGCCGGCCTCGCCGCTTGCCCCCACCTGGGGGAACAGGTCGGCGCGGGTGGCGCCGTAGCGGCCGGCATACTGCTCGACCCTGGCGGCGGCGATGCGCAGGTCCTGGTTTTCCCTGAGGGCCGCGGCGATCAGCTCGGTGAGCACCGGGTCGGCGAACAGTTCCCACCAGGCGGTGCCCGCCAGTTCGCGGCCATCCTGTTCAGTCAGGCGCCAGGAATCCGGGGTGTCGACCTCGGGTTGCCGGTAGTCCGGGCCGATGGTGCAGCCGCCCAGGCACCACACCAGGAGACAGAGAAAGAGGATCCGCTGCATGGTCTCACTCGCCTCCCGCGTGACCGGATGGGGCCGTTGGCGGCGGTGTTCGCTTGCCGCCGCTCAGTCGTTCGACCACGAAATAACAGACCGGGATGAGCAGCACGCCCAGGCAGGTGGCCGCCACCATGCCGCCGATGACCGCGTTGCCCATCACCTGGCGCGAGATCGCCCCGGCGCCGCTGGCCAGGGCAAGCGGCACGCAGCCGAGGATGAAGGCGAACGAGGTCATGAGGATCGGCCGCAGGCGCAACCGGGCGCCCTCCAGGGTCGCCTCGATCAGCGGCCGCCCCTTTTCGTATTCCATCTTGGCGAACTCGACGATGAGGATGGCGTTCTTGGCCGACAGGCCGATGAGCATCACCAGGCCGATCTGGGCGTAGACGTTGTTCTCCTGGCCGCGCAGCAGCAGTGCGCCAAAGGCGCCGGCCACGGCGATGGGGGTGCAGAGCAGCACCGAGAAGGGCAGCGACCAGCTCTCGTACTGCGCCGCCAGAATGAGGAACACGCAGAGCAGCGAGAAGGCGAAGATGACCACCGGCGACACCCCCTTCTGCGCCTGCCACTCCTGGAAGCTCATGCCCATGTAGTCGTACCCCATTTCCGCGGGCATGGTTGCGGCGAACACCTCCTCCAGGGCCCGCATCGCCTGGGCCGAACTGTAGCCGGGGTTGGCGTTGGCATTGATCTGGGCCGCCCGGTAGAGGTTGTAGCGCATGGTGAACTCCGGCCCGGTCATGTTCTTCACCGTGGTCAGGGCCGACAGGGGCACGGTTTTGCCGTCCTGGTTGCGCACGTAGAACTGGCCGATGTTGTCGATGGTGGTGCGGTAGTCGCCCTCGGCCTGGATGTAGACCTGCCACTGACGACCGAACTGGTTGAAATAGTTGATGAAGCCGCTGCCCATGAAGCTCTGCAGGGTCTTGTAGACGTCACCCACCTTGACCCCCTGCTTGAGCACCTTGTCCTGGTCGACATCCACGTACAACTGGGGCACGGTCGGCCGGAAGGTGGTGGTGACGCTGGCCAGCTCCGGCCGTTTCCGGGCCGCCTCGACAAAGGCGGTGGTGTTGGCGGCGAGGAACTCCAGGTCCTTGCCGGCCCGGTCCTCGAGCATGAAGGTGACCCCGCCCGAGGTGCCGATGCCGGGGATGGCCGGCGGCGAAAAGGCAAAGCCGATGGCGCCGGGCAGCCCGCCGAGCTTCTGGTTCAGGCTCTTTTTGATCGCCTCGTACTGGACCGCCGGTTCCTTGCGCGCGGCCCAGTCCTCGAGGGTGACGAAGAAGAAGGCGCTGTAGGTGTTGGTCACCTGGCTGAGCATCGAGTAGCCGATGACCGAGGTGCAGTATTTGACCCCCGGGGTCGCCATGATCAATTGCTCCGCCTGCCCGGTCAACTCGCGGGTGCGCTGCAGCGAGGCTGCGTCCGGCAGCTGGATGCCGGCAAAGACGTAGCCCTGGTCCTCCTCCGGGAGAAAGCCCATGGGCACCGTCTTGCCGAACAGAGCGGTCAGCGCCACCATGCCCACGAGCAGGAGCAGGCTGATGGCGCTCTTGCGCACCGCCACCCGGCACAGGCCGACATAGCCGTCGGTGGTCCTGGCGAACACCCGGTTGAACCAGTCGTAGAATTTCTGCAGCGGCCCGCTGCCCCGCTTCTTCGGCTTGAGCAACAGGGCGCAGAGCGCCGGGGAAAGGGTCAGGGCGTTGAAGGCGGAGATGAGCACCGACAGGGCGATGGTCAGGGCGAACTGCTGGTAGAGCCGGCCGGTGATGCCGGGGATGAAGGCCGTGGGCACGAACACCGCGGCCAGGATGATGGCGATGGCGATGACCGGCCCGGACACCTCCTCCATGGCCTTGAAGGTGGCCTCCTTGGGGCTGAGCCCGTGTTCGATGTGATGCTCGACCGCCTCGACCACGACGATGGCGTCATCGACCACCAGGCCGATGGCCAGCACCAGGCCGAACAGGGACAGGGTGTTGATGGAGAAGCCGAACAGGGGAAAGAACATGAACGTGCCCACCAGCGACACCGGCACGGCCAACAGCGGAATGAGCGTGGCCCGCCAGCCCTGGAGGAACAGGAACACCACCAGGATGACCAGCACCAGGGCCTCGAACAGGGTATGCTCGATCTCCTTGATGCCCTCGGTCACCGCCAGGGTGGTGTCCAGGCTGACCACGTAGTCGAGATCCGGCGGAAACCGCTGCTTCAGGTCCTCCATCAGCGCCTTGGCGCCGTTGGCCGCCTCGACCGCGTTGGAGCCCGGCATCTGGTAGAGGGCGATCAGGGCGCTGGGTTTGCCGTTGAGCCGCCCTTCCATGCTGTAGGTCTGGGCGCCGAGTTCGATCCGGGCCACGTCGGCCACGCGCACCATCGAGCCGTCCGGGTTGGCGCGCAGCACCACCCGGCCGAAATCCTCGGCCGACTGCAGCCGGCCCTGGGCGCGCACCGCGTAGGTGAACTCCTGGCCCGGCGGCACCGGCTCGGCGCCCACCTGGCCGGCCGGGTTGACCGTGTTCTGGGTATTGATCGCATCGACGATCTCGGGGATGGTGATGTTGAGCCGGGCCAGCCGGTCCGGCTTGACCCACATGCGCATGGCGTACTTGCCGGCGCCGAAGATGGTCACGCTGGCGATGCCCGGAATCCGGGTCATCTGGTCGTTGATGTTGATGTAGCAGTAGTTGGCGAGAAAGACGTTGTCGTAGGTGCCGTTCGGCGAATAGAGGCCGAACATGATCAAGGGCGAGGCGGTGGATTTCTCCACTTTGACGCCGTAATTGCGCACGTCGCTGGGCAGCTGCGATTCGGCCTGGCCCTTGCGCATCTGCACCAGCAACTGGTCGGTGTTGGTGTCGGTCTTGATGTCGAAGTTGACCGTCAGCTTGGTCTCGCCGTTGTTGGCGTTGATCGAGTACATGTAGTTCATGTTGTCCAAGCCCGACATCTCCTGCTCGATGGGCGTGGCCACGGACTGTTCCAGGGTGAGCGCGTCGGCGCCGGTGTAGGTGGTGGACACCTTGATCTCCGGCGGCACGATGTTGGGGAACTGGGCCGTGGGCAGGCCGCTCATGGCCACCAGGCCGATGATGACCATGAGGATCGACAGCACCATGGCCACGATGGGCCGGTTGATGAAGAAGCGGGCCATGGCTCACCCCTTGTCCGCTTGGGGGGCGGTGCCGGCGGGCGGGGCGGGGGTGTAGGGCTTGACGGTCACGGTCATGCCGGGCCGCACCTTCTGCACCCCTTCCACCACCACCTGGTCGCCGGCCGCGAGCCCCCGCTCGATCAGCCAGTCACCGTTGATCCGCTCGCCGACCTGCACCGGTCGCACCTCGACGGTGCTGTTGGCGCCGACCACGGCCACCAGGGTGCGGCCCTGGACCTCGGTCACCGCCCGCTGGGGGATGAGCAGCGCCCCCTGGCGCTC